>JAIYBR010000160.1 GCA_027488435.1 Flavobacteriales bacterium | reverse complement strand
TCATCCAATTACACCTATACACTGGATGTACAGAAGGAAAAATACATTGGAACGGCCGATCGATTATCTACGGTTGGTTTAAGCGCGTCCACCAATTTTGCCCGCGAATATTTCATCATTCCGATTCCCGACCCAACTTCGCGTCAGGGTGGTATCGAGATGCCTGAGGTTCGCTACGATTACGCAAAGAGCTCGTTGCAGGTGAATGCTGAGGTTAACTCAAAGGACTCACTCAATTACTTGTACGACATCATGAAGAACAACCCTAAGTTGGTTGTGCAGTTGGAAGCACATACCGATGCTCGTGGTGCTGACAAAGACAACCAAACTCTGTCACAGGCGCGTGCCCAGGCTTGTGTCGACTATCTCGTAAAGGAAAAGGGAATTGACCCTAAGCGTATTGTAGCAGTGGGTAAAGGAGAAACGGAACCTCGCATTTTACGACGCGATATGGCGGGTTTCAAAAAAGGTGAAGAGCTTACCGAAGCTTACATCAACAAATTGGCGGGAAAAGAGCAGCAAGAAGCAGCACACCAGTTGAATCGCCGCACGGTATTCCGTGTGTTGAGCAACGACTACGTGCCTGGTAAGTAGCTGCGTTGAATAACATCTGGGGGCGAACCGCAAGGTTCGCCTCTTTTATTTTTTATATATGAACGATTCAAGATATACACGTCGCGGAGTTTCGGCACAGAAGGAAGATGTGCATGCGGCTATTCGAACATTGGACAAGGGTTTGTATCCGAAGGCGTTTTGCAAAATTGTTCCCGATTATCTTTCGGGTAGTGAAGAGCATTGTCTCGTTATGCATGCCGATGGAGCAGGCACGAAGTCGTCGCTTGCCTATGTATATTGGAAGGAGACCGGTGATCTGAGTGTATGGAAAGGAATTGCGCAAGACGCACTCATCATGAACCTGGATGATTTGATGTGTGTGGGCGTTACAGACAACATTTTATTGAGCAGCACCATCGGTCGCAATAAGGGGCTCATTCCGGGTGAGGTGGTGAGTGCTATCATCAATGGTACACAGGAGCTCGCCGATGAACTAACAGGAATGGGTGTGCGGGTGACGGTAACCGGCGGAGAGACAGCCGATGTAGGAGATTTGGTGCGCACAGTCATAGTTGACTCAACTGTGGTTGCCCGAATGCGTCGCGATGAAGTGATAGACAATTCTCGGATTTCTGTCGGTGACGTCATCGTAGGATTTGCTTCCTACGGTCAGGCTACCTATGAAGGTGAATACAACGGTGGAATGGGTAGCAATGGTCTGACAAGCGCCCGTCACGATGTGTTTTACAATACCCTCGCAGAGAAGTATCCAGAAAGTTATGATCCGTCGGTGCCGGCAGATTTGGTATACAGCGGCTCATATGCCTTGACCGATTTGGTAGAGGATGCTCCCATGAATGCCGGACGCTTGGTGCTTTCGCCTACACGAACATATTTGCCAGTGGCTTCAGCAATACTAAACGAATTGCGCTCGAAGGTTAACGGTATGGTTCATTGTAGTGGTGGTGGCCAAACCAAGGTGTTGCATTTCACGGAAAACGTTCACGTCATTAAAGATAATTTGTTCGCTACTCCACCCTTGTTCCGCATGATTCAAGAAGAGTCGAAAACCCCATGGCAGGAAATGTATCGGGTGTTCAACATGGGCCATCGGTTAGAGATTTATACGGATGCACATAGCGCGAATCGCATGATAGAGATTGCGCGTAGTTTCAAAATAGACGCTCAAATTGTGGGTCGGGTAGAAGCCTCAGAAGTGAAGAAGCTCACGATTCAAAGTGAGCACGGAGAGTTTAATTACGAATCATAGAAGTAACGAATATGCAAGATCTGTTGGATCGATTGTCGGCGATTGTAGACCGGCATAATGAAGTAGGAAAAATGATTACGGATCCTGATGTGATTTCGGATATGAAGCGATATCCCACGCTCATGAAGGAGTACAAGGATTTGGGAGTGTTGGTCGATAAATATCACGAATACAAAAAGGTGAGTGACGATTTAAAGGCGGCGAAGGATATTTTGTATTCGAATGAAGATCCGGACTTGAAGGAACTTGCGCAGGAAGAGTTCGACACGCTCACACCCATTAAGGAAAAGATGGATGAGGAGGTGAAGTTCATGCTCATACCGAAAGATCCGGAAGACACGAAGAACTGCATCATGGAAATTCGTGCGGGAACCGGTGGCGACGAAGCCTCCATTTTCGCCGGCGATTTATTTCGCATGTATACGCGCTACATTCAAAATCAGGGATGGAAATATGAAGTTCTCAATTTGAATGAAGGGACTATGGGAGGCTTCAAGGAAGTCTCTTTCGAAATAGTAGGTGCAGAAGTGTATGGCACATTGAAGTTTGAAAGCGGCGTGCATCGCGTGCAGCGAGTGCCAGAAACCGAAACACAAGGGCGCGTGCATACGAGCGCAGCAACTGTTGCTGTGTTACCCGAGGCAGAGGAGTTTGATGTAATAATCAATCCAGCAGATATTCGAAGAGACACTTACCGCGCAAGCGGTGCGGGTGGACAGCACGTAAACAAGACAGAGTCTGCCGTTAGACTCACGCACATTCCTACAGGCGTGGTTGTCGAGTGTCAGGAAGGACGATCACAACACGAGAACCAGGAGAAAGCTATGACGATGCTTCGCACACGCATCTTTGAAGCAGAGGTAAATCGCAGGCAGGAGGAACGTGCGCGAATGCGAAAATCGCTCGTGAGTACAGGCGACCGAAGTGCGAAAATCAGAACATACAATTATCCGCAAGGACGAGTTACCGATCATCGCATCAATTTGACTCTCTACAATTTGGACGCCGTGATGAATGGTGAAGTAGTTGAAATTATTGAAGCACTCAAGCTCGCTGAGAATACAGAGAAGCTCAAAGAAGGAAGCATGGCCTAATGGGTTTGACTGCGCGATTTATACAGGCCATGGAAACGCAATCGCTGCGTCATCGGGTGTTATGGCCGCATTTGTCATCCCCGGAAGTCTGCGTAATCGATATTGATAATCGTGAGGATGCTTTTCATGTGGGTGTTTTTCAGGGTGAAACGTTAATCAGTATCGGTTCTTTTTTTAGAATGTTATCGCCACGACTGGTGGAGCAAAACCAGTATCGGCTTCGCGCTATGGCAACGCATCCTGATTATCGTCGAATGCATGCAGGAGACCATCTCATTTCGTTTGCATGCGAAGAGCTGCGCAATCGAAATATCGGGGTGTTGTGGTGCGATGCTCGTTTAGCGGCTGTTCCATTTTACGAAAGCATCGGATTTTCGAAGTTTGAAGATGTTTATGAAGTGCCTCTCATCGGCCCCCATCATTTTATGTGGAAGGAATTGTGATTTTTCATCGTTGACGCTGCGAGCGTTTACATTTGCGACACCAAAATTTTCATTATGCCTCATATTTCATCGAAAGCAGTTGCTATGCCCGCTTCTCCGATTCGGAAACTGGTTCCATTTGCAGAAGCCGCTAAAAAGAAAGGACGTAAGGTGTATCACCTCAATATCGGACAACCCGATATTGAAACGCCTGAAGTAGTTCGCAACAAGATGAAAGAGCTTGATTTAAAGGTTGTCGAATACAGCAACAGCGATGGAATTGCAGCGTACCGTCAGGGTCTCACGAAGTATTATGCGTCAAAGTCAATCGACTTGACACCTGAGCAAATCATGGTAACCACGGGAGGAAGTGAGGCATTGGTTTTTGCTTTCATGACGTGTTTCAATCCAGGGGATGAGGTAATCATTCCCGAACCATTTTATGCGAACTATAACGGATTCGCTGTAATGGCCGGTGTTACGGTTGTGCCCGTAATGAGTTCCATCGATACAGGTTTTGCATTGCCTCCCATTGACGCTTTTGAGCAATTGATTACTCCGAAGACCAAAGGAATTCTCATATGTAATCCGGGTAATCCAACGGGTTATTTATACAGCAAGGCCGAGCTCGAGCAGCTTCGCGATGTCGTAAAGAAGCACGACTTGTTTTTGATGGCCGATGAAGTATATCGTGAGTTTGCCTATGACGGCGCTGTGCCCAGTAGTATTTTGAATCTCGAAGGACTCGACGATAATGCGATTATGATTGACAGCGTGAGCAAGCGTTACAGTATGTGTGGCGCTCGCATAGGAGCGATGATTACGCGCAATAAGGAAGTGATGGCATCAGCGATGAAGTTTGCGCAAGCCCGTTTGTCTCCGCCTACCTTCGGACAAATGGCTTCATTGTATGCGCTCGAAACACCGCAGTCCTATTTCGATGGAGTAGTGGATGAATATGTAGAGCGCAGAAATATTTTGATTGACGGTTTGAACACGATTCCCGGCGTGATTTGCCCGAAACCCAAAGGTGCGTTTTATTGCATTGCAGAATTGCCGATAGATGACAGCGATGTTTTCTGCCAGTGGATGTTGGAGACATTTGAGTACAACAATCAAACAGTGATGATGGCACCTGCCACAGGCTTTTATTCCAAACCGGAGCCGGGACGTAAGCAAGTGCGTTTGGCCTATGTGCTTAATAAGGAAGCGTTGAATGCCTCGGTAGAAGTATTGCGAGAAGCGCTTAAAGTGTATCCAGGAAAAACGATCTAATTTTTTATCTGTATTGAAATAAGAAAGGCTGCCAATTGGCAGCCTTTCTTCCTTAACGAAAACCAAAACTATCGGGTGAACAACAGTTCACGCATTTTTGGAAGCGGCCATGATTCGTCTTCCGTAATGAGTTCGAGATTATCTGCTGCATCGCGCGCGGCATCCATGAGTGGCTTTACCTTGTTGCTGTATACTTCAGCTTGTTTTTCCAGGTCAAGTTTTGATGCTTTGGTACGTTCTGCATTCATCTTATCAAGTGAATCTTTGATGTTGTTTATCTCTGACGAGATTTGTTTGATAAGATCGGTTTGAGTGCGTGAAAGATTCTTTGACTCTGCTGCAGAGAAAATCTCCTTCAATCCAAGAACGTTATCGATGAGCTTCGTTTGATAGTCGAGTGCTGCAGGGATAATGTGATTCACTGCAATGTCGTTTGTAACACGCGCTTCGATTTCACGCTTGCGAACGTAGGTCTCCACTTCGATTTCGTAACGGGCATGAATTTCTTCGTGTGTTAGAACGTTGAGTGTTTCAAACATCTTGTTCACATCCTTGTTCTTCCACACTTTCAATGCGCTCGGGGTATCTTTCAAGTTGCTCAAGCCACGCTTTGCTGCTTCTTTTACCCATTCATCGCCATAGCCATTTCCTTCGAAACGAATCGGCTTGCTGATTTTGATGAGACGCTGCAACTCTTTCAAGATTGCTTCGTCTTTGTCGTCGCCTTTATTGATTCTGGCATCTACATCTTTTTTGAATTGAATGAGACGATTGGCTACGATGGTGTTGAGCACAATCATCGCATTGGCACAATTGGCGCTGCTTCCCACGGCGCGGAATTCAAATTTGTTTCCGGTGAATGCAAACGGCGATGTGCGATTGCGATCGGTGTTGTCGAGCAGTGCCTGCGGAAGTTTACCGATGTTCAATTTCAAATCGGTCTTGTCTTCCGGAGTCATTTTGCCGGCTTTGATGTTTTTCTCTAAATCATCGAGCATGCGGCTGAGGTGCTCACCTAGGAATGCCGACATAATTGCGGGAGGCGCTTCATTGGCACCGAGGCGATGGTCGTTTCCGACGGTTGCAATTGACGCGCGCAATACATCAGCGTTTTCATGAATGGCGGCAACCGTGTTCACGAAGAAGGTGAGGAACTGCAAGTTTGTCTTCGGGTTTTTGCCCGGCTTCAGCAGGTTTACACCTGTGTTGGTGCTCAGCGCCCAGTTGTTGTGCTTTCCGCTTCCATTCACACCTTCGAAAGGTTTTTCGTGAAGGAGAATGCGGAAGTTGTGCTTGCGAGCCGTTTTCTCGAGGACGTCCATCACCAACTGGTTGTGGTCGTTCGCAAGATTAGCTTCTTCAAACATGGGAGCCAATTCGAATTGGTTTGGTGCAACCTCGTTGTGACGAGTCGTTACCGGTATTCCGAGCAAGTGCGATTCGTATTCGAACTCTTGCATGAAAGCCATTACGCGCTCGGGAATACTGCCGAAGTAGTGGTCTTCCAATTGCTGGCCTTTAGCAGGGCGTGCACCAAACAATGCACGACCTGTCATGGCGATATCGGGACGAGCGTTGTGCAGTGAGCTGTCGATGAGGAAGTATTCTTGTTCCCAGCCGAGCGTAACCGATACTTTATTCACGTCTTTATCGAAGTATTGGCAAACACCGGTTGCAGCGTGATCAACGGAATTCAAGGCGCGGAGCAAAGGCATTTTATAGTCCAATGCATGCCCTGTATACGAAATGAAAATGGTTGGAATACAAAGAGTGTTGCCAACGATGAAAGCAGGCGACGATGGATCCCAGAGTGTATAACCACGAGCTTCAAATGTGTTGCGCAGACCACCGTTGGGGAATGAAGAAGCGTCCGGTTCTTGCTGAACGAGCATAGTGCCATCAAATTTCTCCAGGGCACGTCCATCAGTGAGAGGCTTGAAAAAGCTGTCATGTTTTTCTGCTGTCGTTCCGGTGAGCGGCTGGAACCAGTGTGTATAGTGAGTTACCCCTTTTTGTATAGACCATTCTTTCATGGCAGCTGCTACGTGATCTGCTGTTTGACGATCGATGCGGATACCACTGTTGATGCAATCCATCAATTTGTCATACGCATCATCCGTGAGATATTCACGCATTTTGTGGTAGTAGAATACGTTGGCGCCGAAATATTCGCTGATGCGAACACCTTTGATTTCGAATTGCACAGGCTGACGTTCGTGCAGTTCAGAAAGGGCTTGAAAACGAGTTGACGACATAAGTAATTTGTTTTTTTAAGTAAAAAATGAATAATTACCCGGCAAAAGTAGGGGGTGTTTTATAGAAAAAGAAAGAAATTTTAGAAAAAGGGGTGTTTTTTTTAGGGGTATGTCCTCAATTTTGAATAAAATGTGTTTTTATTATCCATTTCTACTTTTGAATGATATCCGTATTTTTAGCCTCCATTCAATTTTAGAAACATGCGTAAAATTTCATTTTTCATTTGGATAGCCGTGATGTTGGCTGTCCCAACAGGAATGTTTTCACAGGTATTGGCGCCAGCTGATGGAAGCAAGGTTGAAACACCCAAGGAGTATTTTCAAGGTGATCTAACCGGGTTTCAGGTTTCGCCTAACGGAAAGGGAGTGGCCTTTTTACGTTACGAGAATGACCGTTGGGCTCTATATTGGGACAACATCAATGGTGGTCGTGAGACTCGTGTTTCAAAGACGGACCAGGCCAATGTTGTTGATTTTCGGTGGGTGGGCGATGACGCAATCGTTTACGCAACCGGATTAAATTCTATCGGAACGGAGTTGCACCGCTACGAGACCTTTACGAAAGCATACAATCGATTGACGAGCACTCCTGTTTGGATTAAGTTCCTCGATTCGCATTACTATTCAAGTGGCACAACGCTACTCATTCGTAACGTTGATGATGTTACTTCAACAAAGGCCTATTCTATTCAGCCCGGAATGCGCGAGCTCCAGCACATTGCTTCGGGGCATGGTGTGAACTGGATTGAAGGCTTCGGAAATGGCGCGACTTTTTACATTCAAAAAGCAGAGGAAGGTTCTCAGTTTATTGGATGTTCGCTGAATGCCGGCGAAAAACTTGGACTTGTGCCGGGTTTATGTTCTATAAAAGGTTTGTTGTTGGCCTCAAAATCTGAATCGGTGGTTTATGCTTTGAGTGACAATAACCGCAATTGCAATGCTCTCGTGAAAGTGAATATGAAGGATGGAACAGAGAAGGAAGTTCTTTTCGAAAAGGATCAATCGATGATTACGAAGGTGCTCTTTTCTCCAACCACTAGCAAGCCGCTGGTTGTGTGGTATGATGGCACAGAGAGAGGCTTTCAATCCATTAATGGCGAGTTCGAACCTGTTTTGAATTCGATTATTTCAAGGCTGCCTACGCTTCACGGCTTTGATATTCTTCATTCCGATTTGTCGGAAAATGTATGGATTGTGAGTGTGGTCAATCCCGGTGGTGGCCGCGTGTATTATCACTATAACGTTTCGAATCTTGAATTGAAGGCATTCACGAAAACAACTGTTGCCGCAGAGATTCCATCGGTTGTTGAGCTGCTTGCCGCGAATAATGATAATGTGCAGGTACGATTTTTTGTGCCCGAAGAAGTCAATTCAAAAACAATGTCGGTGCTCGTTTTTCGCAATGCGCCTTGGCAGCCGCGCACTTCAGATGGAATGAATGCTCTTATTCAAGGACTGGTAAGAAATGGGGTGGTCGTGGCTGAAATTGATTTGGGATATAGTGATGTGAGTCGCAAGAAATTACTTTTCTCCGGGTATGATCACTTGGTAGATCGCATTGTTCCGTTGATACCGGCTATTCAAAAGTCGATGGCGTCTAATTATGGTCTTTCGAAAGGCGTGATGTCGGTTATTGGCGATGGTATTGGTTGCAGAGCAGCTATGAGTGTAGTTGCAGCTCACACCAGCATTGTTTTGCGAAGTGTGTTTATAGACGCTGCACCGGAACTCAAAGGTTACCTGATGTCTCAGTTTCCGATTGAAAGAGAAACACGAGATTTTGTGATGGGCTATGGTGAAACGACCAACAGCATTGAGCTTTCCTACATCGCGCGTCAGCCCCTTTTTGTATACAGCGGTAGCACTGGGTCTTATTACACTTCCAATATAGAGCCGGCATTGAAAAAGTTAACTCAAGGAGGGAAGTCGCCTGAAAGTTTCATGGTTGGCTCCGGATTCGGAAATCACTTTTCTTCAATCGTGGTGAAAAATCTATCAGATAGGCTTGTCAATTATTTTAGGAATTGATACGCACAGAAATATGGATACATCAGTATTACAGATAAGGCATGGCGCATAGTTTTGAGTTGAAGGTAACAGACAGTGGAAGTAATGCGCGTGCTGGTGTGCTGAGCACCGATCATGGCGATATACCGACACCCATCTTTATGCCCGTCGGAACTGCAGGCACGGTGAAGGCAATTACACAGCAAGACTTGAAGTCGGATGTGGATGCTAAGATTATTTTGGGAAACACGTATCATTTGTACCTGAGACCCGGCACAGGAATCTTACAAGAAGCCGGCGGACTTCATAAGTTCAATGGGTGGGATCGTCCGATATTGACAGATAGTGGCGGATATCAAGTTTACTCGTTAAGCGATAATCGTAAAATCACTCCTGAAGGGGTGAAGTTCAAGTCGCACATTGATGGGTCCAGGCATTTGTTTACTCCGGAAAATGTCATGGATATTCAGCGCTCTATCGGTGCTGATATCATCATGGCCTTCGATGAGTGTCCACCCTATCCATGCGACGAAGAGTATGCTCGAAAATCACTTCAAATAACCAATCATTGGTTAGATCGTTGTTTTGCGCGCATTCATGAAACGGAACCGCTCTATGGTCACCATCAGGCATTGTTTCCTATTGTGCAAGGTTCTGTTTATCGCGACTTACGCAAGGCAAGTGCTGAGTATGTCGCTTCGAAGGGGGCTGAAGGAAATGCAATTGGCGGATTGAGCGTAGGAGAGCCGCATGAGATGATGTATGAGATGACAGAGCTCGTGTGCGGAATTCTTCCGAAGGACAAGCCGCGCTATCTGATGGGGGTGGGAACACCCGCGAATATCCTGGAGTCAATAGCGTTGGGTGTGGATATGTTCGATTGTGTGATGCCTACGCGCAACGCGCGCAATGGACAGTTGTTCACCTGGAACGGAATCATGAACATGCGCAACAAGAAATGGGAGCGCGACTTTTCTCCGCTCGATCCGGATGGAGATAGTTTTGTTGATTCATTTTACACCAAAGCTTATGTGCGACACCTATTTGCTGCTGAAGAGATATTGGCGATGCAAATAGGGACTTTGCATAATTTGAATTTCTATCTGCGTCTTGTGACGAAGGCCCGTGAGAAAATATTGGAAGGTAATTTTGCCTCCTGGAAAAATGAAATGGTCGGTAAACTGATGCAACGATTGTAGGAATGAAAAAACTGGATTTATATATCATCAAACGATTTCTTGGAACCTTTTTCTTCATGATAGGTGCCTTCGTGCTCATCGCAGTTGTGTTTGATGTGAGTGAGAATATTGATGATTTGATGAATGCGCGCGCTCCGTGGTACCGCATCGTCACCGATTATTACATCAATTTTTGTTTCTACTTCGGGACCTTGTTAAGCTCCTTTATCATCTTTCTCACTATTATTTGGTTTACCAGTAAGCTCGCCCAACAATCGGAAGTTATTGCGATGCTGAGCGGGGGTGTTAGCTACGGGCGCTTTATCCGTCCTTACTTCATTGCATCCGGAATTTTGGTTGCCTTGTTGCTTGTGCTATCGCACATTGTCGTGCCCATGGCCAATCGTCAGAAGTATGATTTTGAAGTCAACTATATAAAAGATCCTGTTACGGTGGCCGAAAGAAATATGCACCGTGAATTGGAACCCGGCACTATTGCCTATTTCTACGCCTTTCAGCCCGCTACGATCTCGGGCGATAATTTCTCGCTGGAGAAATGGAAGGATGGAAAACTCACCTACAAGTTGATTGCTTCTTCGGCCAAGTTTGTTCCCGAGAGTGGCAAATGGCGCATCACCAATGCGCAGATAAGAACCTTCGATGAGCAGGGAGCAAAGACACTGGAGCTGAGGGCAGAGTTGGATACGATTCTGCCAATGGATGAACATGATTTTGGGTTGCGTTCGGAAATTACTTCTGCCATGAACTACAAGGAATTGTCGGCTTTCATTGAAGCGCAAAAGCTGGGTGGCTCGGGTCGTGTGGCAGAGTTTGAAGTGGAGCTGCACAATCGCACTGCATCGCCATTTTCGATTTTCGTTTTGACTTTAATCGGAGTTTCAATAGCCTCTCGCAAACAGCGAGGAGGAATAGGTGCTCATCTCATGATGGCAGTGATTATCGGATTCATATTCGTTTTTATTGCACGAATAACCACAGTAAGCTCAATGAATCTTGGTTTCCCTGCTTGGGTTGCGGTGTGGGTTCCCAATGTTTTGTTTACTGGCGTTGGGTTGTTTTTGTATTCCCGCGCTCAGAAATAAGTCTGTTAGTTGGTCAATCCCGTTTTGTGTTGCTTGATCCATGATGTAATCATAGCGGTGCACTTTGGTGCATAGGATCGGTTGATGTGGTGTCCGTCATTAAATACTACTTCATCGTGCAACGGCTGCATGCTGAAGTAGGGTGCATTATACTTTGTTGAAAGGGATGTAATGAGCGAGTCGAATGCCGGATAGAATTCCTCTTCAATTTCGAATATCGTTTCAGAAACAGGCAAACGCACCAGGAATACATCTCCTTTGTTGCTCAATTTTTCAATCAAAAGTTTCATTTCGTTGATGCGATATTGAGCAATCTCCGAATCGCGAAGGGAGTTTCGAAAGCCATTTGCTTTTCCTGTTGTTCTCTTTGCAATGTCATCTGCGTTTATGTCTCGCGTCACCTCTATCCAACCGTCTTCATGTCCAAAGACGGATGAGTTCTTTCTCCATTGAGTGTAGGCAATATTGCCCCATCCTTGGTTATAATCTTTGAGTATGAATTCGACGTTTGGATATCCGTTGAACCAATGCAATTTGTTGAGGATGTTTTTTTCTTCCGGTAATTCTTCTTCTCCTGTAATTGAATCTTTCATGATGCGTAATGACCAAGGATCTACGCAAACAATGAACGTTCCTCCGGTGGTGTTGGCCTTCAGTTTTTCATCAATGGCTCTTGTATATACTTGTCCGTAGGGTGATGTGGTGCCGTTAAATGCAAAGTTGAACATGCCGATGCCAAGCGAGTCTTTTATTACGGATGGCATAATGGCTTGCGAAGCTCTCGAAGTGCCGATGATGAGGTTCTCTTGTTTTTCACTGCTGCACTTATAAAAGTAGATCATGGTATTGCCGTCGACGAGCGGAATCATGGCAGCATGAATGAGCAAGGCGAACAGCGCTACTGCAAACAACTTTAGTATAAATATTTTTCGTTCCATCAGAACTGTGCATATATAAATCCACCTACTGCAAATTCACTGAACAAGAAAGTAGCAGTCATCACAAATAAATAGAGTGTCCATCGTTGGAGTGGACGAAGTCGCTGAATACTTAAGCCGTGATCTTGCTTTCTGTTTATCCATTCGATTGCG
>JAIYBR010000103.1 GCA_027488435.1 Flavobacteriales bacterium | reverse complement strand
TTTGCTTCTCATCTACAGGTTTACACCCTTCAAAAAAGATAGCAGCAATCAAAGTCAAAGTAAAAATGATCTGTTTCATCGTTGGTAAGATTTGATTCTAATGTAATGGATTCTCCTTTGGCCGTTAAGATTCGAACGACAATTTTCAACTCATTTTCCAACATTCAAACTTGTGCAACCTTCTGTTGTTACTTCGCCGCATGGATTCACTGAGTCAAATCGTTTTGGGAGCTGCTGTTGGAGAAGTGCTGCTTGGAAAGAAATTGGGAAATAAAGCGCAGCTGATTGGGGCAATCGGAGGAACGATACCCGATCTTGATGTGCTGCTCAACCCTTTCTTCAGCGACGAAATCACGAAGCTTCAAATTCACAGAGGCTATTCTCATGCAATCGTCATTCATCTTCTTTTATCCTATCCATTGGCCAAATGGTGTCACTCAAAATGGAACGACTTGATCTCCTATCGTCGCTGGTATCTTTTCTGGGCCTCCGTTCTGATTACCCACGCCCTGCTCGATTGCTGCACCACATACGGTACGCAACTGCTCTTGCCCTTTACCAACTATCTGGTGGGCTTCAATAACATCTCGGTGGTAGACCCATTGTGGACTATTCCATTCATGCTTCTGTTGCTTGTACCGCTTTTTCTCCGAAGAGAAAACCCTAAACGCATTCGATGGGCTCTGGCAGCTTGCTCCTATGCCTGCTTATATATGCTGCTTACGTTCTATCACAAATACACCGTTCACTCCCATTTCGAAAGTCAGCTTAAGGCAAATGGAGTTTCTTATCACACGCTGAAAACAACACCCACCATGTTCAACAACATTCTATGGTCGGGAATCGCCGTGTCGCAAGACAGCTTGTATTTTGGAGAGTACTCCTTGCTTCAAGAAGATCCAATCGTTGAATGGGTTGCCTATCCCATCCATCGTGAACTAATCGAAAATCATCCGAATCAGCGCATTATGAAAGCCCTCCAATGGTTTGGGCAGGGAGCCTACTTGGCCACTCCCTATAACGACGGCATCGACTTCTTCACAGCGAAATGGGGTCGCTCAGACTTTACACAAACGGAACCGCATAAAGCCTTTGTTTTTCATTGGAGAATTGAACCATGTTCGGACGGTTGGTGTGCCGATCAAATAATGCCGGAATGGAAAAAGGACGATTTCAACCGAGCGTTTGGAACGCTGTGGAGTCGCATACTAGACAAGCCAAAAGTCGATTCGCGAATGCAGTAGTTGGTGTTATTTTCGCGCTTCCCAAAAGAGACGGAACATGAGCGCAGAAATACCGAGCAAATACGACCCGATTCAAACTGAAGACAAATGGTATAGCTACTGGATGGAGCACAAGCTTTTCAAAAGCGTGCCCGACAGTCGCGAACCATACACGGTCGTGATTCCTCCACCCAACGTAACAGGAGTGCTTCACATGGGGCACATGTTGAACAACACCATTCAAGATTTGCTGGTTCGACGTGCACGCATGCAAGGCAAAAACGCCTGCTGGGTTCCCGGCACTGACCATGCTTCCATTGCGACTGAAGCGAAGGTGGTTCAGAAACTTCGCGCAGAGGGAGTCAAGAAAAGTGATTTATCGCGCGATCAATTTCTGGAACATGCTTGGGAATGGACACACAAGCACGGCGGTATCATTCTCGAACAACTTAAAAAACTGGGTGCAAGCTGCGACTGGGATCGCACACGCTTCACCATGGACGAGAAGTATTACGAGAGTGTGGTAGACACCTTCATTGACCTCTACAAGAAAGGAAAAATTTACCGCGGCGAACGCATGATCAATTGGGATCCTGCTGCACTCACCGCACTATCCGACGAAGAAGTAATATACCGCGAAGTCAACTCGAAGCTATATCACGTTCGTTATCGAATTGTTGGAAGTGATGAATTCATCACCATCGCCACCACACGCCCTGAAACTATTTTGGGAGACACTGCGGTTTGTGTAAATCCCAAAGACGAGCGATACAAACACCTTCATGGAAAGAGGGCAATTGTTCCGTTAGTAAATCGTGAGGTTCCCATCATCGCAGACGAATATGTCGAAATGGAATTCGGCACAGGATGTTTGAAAGTGACGCCTGCGCACGACATGAATGACTTCATGCTTGGCGAAAAACACAAGTTGGAAATCATCAACATGATGAACGACAACGGCACCATAAGCGAAGCCGGACAACTGTATGTGGGTATGGATCGCTTCGACGTACGCAAGCAGATTGCAGAAGATTTGCAGAACTCGGGAAACCTCGTGAAGATTGAGGAACTAATCAATAAGGTCGGGTTCAGCGAGCGCAGCGATGCTGTCGTAGAGCCACGTCTTTCACTACAATGGTTTGTAGATATGAAAGAGTTAAGCAAGCCGGCCCTCGATCATGTGATGAACGATGACATCAAGTTTTTCCCTTCTAAATTTAAGAACAGCTATCGCAATTGGATGGAAAACATCAAAGACTGGTGTATTTCTCGTCAGCTGTGGTGGGGCCACCGCATTCCGGCCTGGTATGCGCCCGACGGACAATTCGAAGTAGCGAAAACAAAAGAAGAAGCACTGCAACAGTTCTCACAAAAAGGAATTGCTGTCGATGTGAATTCCATTCGACAGGAAGAAGATGTACTAGATACTTGGTTCTCTTCCTGGTTGTGGCCGATCAGTGTTTTTGATGGCTTCTATTCAGATGAAGAAGTGGACTATTACTACCCGACCAACGATTTGGTGACTGCACCCGAAATCATGTTCTTCTGGGTGGCACGTATGATCATTGCCGGTTACGAGTACCGCGGTGACCTTCCCTTCCGTAATGTGTATTACACGGGTATTGTGCGCGACAAGCAAGGGCGTAAAATGTCGAAGTCTCTCGGCAACTCGCCCGATCCATTAGACCTCATGAAAAAATTTGGTGCCGATGGAGTGCGCGTAGGCATGCTACTTTCTTCTCCCGCAGGCAATGACTTGTTGTTTGACGAATCGTTGTGCGAGCAAGGCCGCAACTTTGCCAACAAAATTTGGAATGCTTTCCGACTCGTTAAAGGATGGGAAGAAAAGGTTGACAAGAATCTGACTCAATCGCAGGCAGCCAAAACAGCAGTGAACTGGATGCAGAGCAAATTCAATAGCACGCTTGTTACACTGAATGATGACTACGATAAATTTCGCATAAATGAAGCTTTGATGACCACATATAAACTCGTGTGGGATGACTTCTGCGCGTGGTATTTGGAAATGATCAAGCCTCCGTTCGGTCAAGGCATGGATGCTACTACTTATGAGGCTTCAGTGGACATACTGGAAAAACTGCTCGGTGTTCTGCATCCTTTCATGCCCTTCCTCACCGAAGAAATTTGGCACTATTTGAAGCCTCGCACAGAAGGTAGTTCTATATGCACAGCCTCATGGCCGGTTAGCAGTAATGTTGACAGTAACATTCTTAGCTCATTCGAAAAAATGTCGGAAGTGGTGATTGGCATTCGTAATCTGCGCAAAGAAAAGAACATACCTAATAAGGAGTCAATTGAAATGATTGTTCGAGCAAATCAAGAGCCCGATAAAGAGTTTGACGCAGTTATTCAGCACCTCTGCAACATTCAGTCGATTACTTATTCAGCCGACAAGCCAACAGGTTGTTTTTCCTTTGTGACAGCAACTGCAGAGTATTTCATTCCTTTCACGCAGCAAATTGATGTGGAGGAAGAGAAGAAAAAAATAGATGCTGAATTGACCTATGTGCGTGGCTTCCTTAAATCCGTCGAGTCCAAGTTGAATAATGAGCGTTTCGTGAATAATGCTCCGACGGCTGTGTTAGAAAGTGAGCGCAAAAAGCAAAGCGATTCTCTGGCGAAAATTCAAATGCTCGAGGAACAACTAAAAGCGCTCAACTAACGTGGTAGTGTAAACTTGAATGTGGTACCAATGCCTTGTTGACTGCTAAACTCAATCGATCCACCAATACGCGCTATACGTTTTTTCACGATTGCCAGTCCAATGCCATTTCCACGTTTTCCGTATCGGTCCGTTGGCGCTGCCGTTGCGAATAGCTCAAAGAGTTTGTCGCGAAATTTATCGTCAATACCGGAGCCATTATCGCCGACAGTGACGATGTAAACCGATGGTGTTTCTTCAATCGCTATGTGTACGGAAGTTATTGGCTTATCGCCATACTTGATAGCATTGCTTACCAAATTAAGCAGCACCTGCAATAATACCGGCCCATATGAATTTACCACAGGAGGCTGTATGGAAAACTGAAGATCAACGGACGATTCACTAGCGAAAAGTTCCATTAATTGGGATTGTATCTCATCTCTCTGAACGGGAGATTTTGTATCCTCCTTCGATGTATCCAGGCGATAATAATCCAATAGACCGTTAATAAGCGAGGCGAGCTGACCAGATGCACCCTGGATGGAAGACAGCATTCGAATGCCATCCGGGCTGAGTGCATCCGCATGGGTTGTCATCAAAAGCTCACTCATGGACACAATTCCATTCAACGGGGACTTTAAATCGTGAGCTGCGATAAAGGCGAACTGCTCTAGCTCTTTGCTCCGCTCCTTCTCTTGTTGCAACTTATCCTCAAGTGCCTTTTTATTGCGACGCAACTCGAGCAATATCATAACCTGATGGGCCAAAGCATTTAATGCCAACAACTGAGATTCACTGAGCGTTTTGGGCTCATTATCGAGCACACAAAGAGTACCCAACGCCATTCCATCTTCATTAACCAGTGGCACTCCGGCATAGAATGCCAAATTTGGGTCTCCGGTTACCAACGGATTATCATGGAATCGCTCGTCAAGTCTGGCATCAGGCACCACAAGCATCTCATTCGGCTTATTTATGGCATGAGCACAAAATGCCACCTGTCTTTCCGTCTCAGCAACATTTAATCCATAAGAAGACTT
Organism: Flavobacteriales bacterium; assembly: GCA_027488435.1. GTDB lineage: Bacteria > Bacteroidota > Bacteroidia > Flavobacteriales_D > Sanyastnellaceae > JAIBBG01. Next base: position 11,700 of record JAIYBR010000103.1, on the reverse strand, counting down.
GAACCATTGCCTATTCTCGTCTATTAGCGAAATAACCGATATGCTACAGCCGCAAATCTGAGAGGAAATAGCAGTGAGTTGATCATACTCCTTTTCAGAGAGTGTATCCAAAATATTATAGCTTCTCAACGCTCGCAAGCGATCCAATTCGTTATGCGGCCGTTCAGGAATAATCATCAGTTTGCTTGTTTATCGTCAAATATAGAGATTCACTTCATTCAATAAAAAAGGGATTACTCATGTAATCCCTTTCTAGATTTTTACTAATAATAAAACTAGTCTACGAGTAATTTCAATGTCTTAGAGTGCGTAGTTGAATTCATGGTAATCAAATATGCACCCGTAGAGAGTTTATTAGTATCAATAGTTAAACGCTGTGGGCCCGGTGCCGAAGAACGAGGTGTCCATGTTTCAACGACACGACCACTTAAGTCTGTCAGGGTTATTGTCAAACTCTCAGCGCCACGATCTACATACGATAACACAGTAGATTCATCGGCTGGATTCGGATATACAATAGCACCAAAGAAATCAGCGTCCAATTCTTCTACGCCTATGATGCCTGACATGTTAATATCATCAATGAACAAGTTGTTTGGAAACAAGCCTGCTTTGAAGACAAACTTCATACGAAATCCATCATTCAAATAGTTGCTTGGAACTGTGAAAGACTCCTCTCTCCAATCAGAAGAACTTGCTGGGTAATAAGGAATGCTCACGCTTCCAGAAGTAACTAGCTCAAGACCTTGAAGACTTACACGAGGAGTGGTTGCCCAAGTCTCACCACAATTATTTGAGATAAACACCTGAAACACATCCGTTATGTCGGACAGGGTAGTGGATTGAGTAGCGTAAGCATATTTAAAAGACACAGAAGCTCCTGAAACCAAGCTCAAATCGCAAGAGGGAGTTACAAGCTCATCGATGTCATTGCCTCCTTCATCAATGTTGGAGTCAGCCATATCAAAAGCATTCAAGAATGCACTGGTGCCATTTGAGAATCCCGCCATATTGGTTTGCTGCCAGACTGAGATATTCTGATCAAGATTCAGGGGAACATAATAGTTTTGGAAATCATTCGATGAATCGAAGTCATCCTGGAACAATGGACCGCCAGCAACCTCGCTCCAGCTTGGAGCTATAACAACACATTGATTGATGGTCTTGGTAGTGCTACCTTGAGCATTTGTGACGATAAGCGTTACCGACTTGCGGCCTTCAGAAGTGAAAATAACATTTGGATTGGCCGAAGTGCTAGTAGCAGGAACACCGTCCTGGAAAGACCACCAATAAGATTCAACAATACCGTTGGTTGAATTGTCGCGGAAATCAATTCCCTCGTTTACGCAGGCAAATTTTTTCACAGGATAGAAATCAGCGATAGGAGCACAAACCAATGCGTTCTCGTCAGTCCCCGTAAGTGCTCTGTTGGTTTCAGACCACAAATTGCTTCTACCGGAAAGTTGTGAGTAAAGTGCCAGGCGCATTCTTTCCTTTTGACCTTCAGTAAACATGGTTGAGCAGTAGGAATAATCCATGAAATTTTGAACGTTCTCAACGATTCCGTAAGTGCCATTCACCATCAAAGAATCGACAGAGAAAGTTCCAACCGCATCTTCCGAATTAAATGCATAGATTCTGAAAGTAACAGGTCCTGTCATAGCCGTGTAGGCAGCACCGGTCAAGTTGATCTGTGGAGTGGTAACTGCGATGGCGGTATCGTTTGCGAAGAAATACGTATTAACCGGATTCGGATTAGTTAAAACAGCGATGTTAGCATTTGAGCCGACAGCCGTCAGATTAGTCGCAAAATTATTGGCACTTGATCGAACACAGAAATTTCTTGGTCCTGAATCCGAACGCTTCGCGGTGAATTTCAAGTTTGTAAGGCTCATAGCGCTTCCAGGACGAGGAGTAATGGTAAACTCGTAGTATTTAGACGTATTCAAAGAACCTGTCATCTGATTGTATGCCGTTGCACCTTGCACACCTCCCTCATCCCAACCACTATATCCAAACTCACCATCAACACTAGGATTAAGAGCTAATCCATTAGCCGTAAATTGACTAAGCTGGATACGCGTAAAATCTTCCTCACCAAGCAGAATCATGGGGAGTGAAGTAGGATCTGTAGTTCCTGATGTGCCCGCGGTCACACCACTAAAACGATAGGTCGCACCAGCAAGCGCAGTTGAGCTACACGAAAAGTCACGCAAGTCAGAACAAGAAGCATGGCCTTCTGTTACTGGTGTATCTAGAACACCATCATCACCGCATTCAACTTCAGGCTCATTCGTGCTTCCCCATGGGTGAGCCAGATCGAGGTAGTGACCTATTTCATGAGTCAATGCGCGCGACCTACCCGGATTGCCTGTTCCGATATCACCAATATAATCATGCAAAATAATTACACCGTCTGCAAGAGCTAACTGGCCATCAATTACAGAGGAAGGATACTGGCTGTAGCCGGCCACTCCATTTTCCATGCTTGCAACTGTCCATATGTTCACATAACGGTCACGCGGCCACTGGTTCAGCTTCGAACCATTGTCGCCTACAAACGTTTCAATTGTGCGGATGCGCTCAATACCATTCGTGCAATTTCCTAAGAAGTCCTTCGTAGCCAAGCGGAACTCAAGTTTAACGTTGGCAACGATGGTGTCAAAACCATTTACTACGACTATGGTGTCTGCATTCAAACGGTTGTAGTCACGATTCAAAATTTCCATTTGATTGTATATCTGCGCATCCGAAATATTTTCAGAGCCATCCATATGCAGGATGTGGAAGACCACCGGAATCACCAATACCGCCTCTGCTTCACCATCGCGATTGTTGCGCCATTCTATCATTTCCTCTTGCATCAATCGATTGTAGTTATCCTGAGCCTGAACCAGAAAAGGGTTGCGAGAACGATATCTATTGTTCATCAAATCCGTTCCGCAGCGATATTGAGCGGTTGCTGATAATACAGTGATTGCTAAAAAACCAAGCGTAAGTAAGCTTTTTCTCATGTCAATTCTTGAATTTAGAAGTCACAAATATAAACGTGTTGTGAAATGCTCAAAATTTAGTTGTAACGAGCATTTAATCGCTAATACAGAGGGAGGCCCTTCAACCCTAAATTTCAGTTGCCTGATTTTCAAAAAGAATAATAAATCGAGCATATTTGTGGCCGATGCCAAGGAAAGCAATTTCAATAACACTTTTGTTTCTGGTACTTTGTCACGTGGGGGCAACATGGACCATTTTCTCCGCGGCCCTTTGGATTCACAAACAAAACAAGGAGCTTCGTCTTTCCGATGAAACGCGCTGGGAGAAATTTTCACTTTCGGCAGCTGTTTTCGAATCCAGTTTAATCGAAGAGAACGAAATTGAAATAGACAATCAACTTTTCGACATCGTCTCAATAGAGCGTCATGGCGACTCAATCAGCGTAATTGCGGTAGCCGACCATGCAGAAAACAAGATGAGACGCACATTGAGTGGTCTCCAAAGTGAGAAAACAGGATGGTCACAATTAGCTAAACAAGGGCAATCATTTGCATTCAGTGTTTTTCAGCCTGAGAAAACGCTCAGAATTTCGTTGCAAGGAATCGTGTTGTGCAGCGTCTTTTTTCAAATGCAGGAGAATAATGAATGCAAAGGAGAGCCAACGGTTTTGGATCAACCACCCTCCGTTTGATGAGTCACAGCTCTGATTGATTCAGAGCGATTTCAATTTCTTACTACTCATCAAAAAAAACACATGAAAAAGATTACAATCCTTCTTGGATTGGTGTGTCATTTCGTTTGCACAACAAATCTCCATGCTCAAACCGACACCATTCCAAACCAACTAGAGCTAAACGAAATCGTCATTTCATTCAACAAATCAGAAGAACGGATGAGCAAAATTCCGCAACCCATTGAACTCATCGACAGCAAAGCAATCGAGCGTGCCCAGTCACAAAACACAGCAGATCTCATAGCACAAACGGGATCTGTAATGGTACAGAAAAGCCAGCAGGGCGGTGGAAGCCCGATCATCAGGGGCTTCGAAGCTAGCCGTGTGCTTTTGGTTGTCGATGGAGTTCGCATGAACAACTTGATCTATCGTTCAGGTCACTTACAAAACATTCTTACCGTAGATCAGATTGCCCTCGATCGCGCCGAGATTCTTTTCGGGCCCTCTTCAACCATCTATGGCAGCGACGCATTGGGAGGTGTGATCCATTTATTCACGAAAAAACCCATTTTCAGCGACAGCGAAAAACTACTTACCAAAGTAATCGCTCAGTCGAGATACTCTTCTGTTAATGACGAGTTTGCAGAAGGGCTTGATATTAACCTGGGAGGCAAACGATTCGCGTCGCGCACCGTCCTATCCTACTCTCAATTCGGAGATGTAAGAGGCGGATCCAATCAAAACCCCTTTTACACCAAAAGCTACGGCACCCGCGATTACTACATTGATCGAATCAATGGTAAAGACTCCATCGTTAAAAATAGCGATCGATTCATGCAAATTGGAAGTGGCTACAAGCAATACAATGTAATGCAGAAATTCAGCTTCCGACAAAACGATCACGTATTGCACCACCTCAACCTGCAATACTCCAATTCGTCGAATGTCCCTCGCTATGATCGATTAACAGACGTCAGCGATGGAAAATTGAAATGGTCAGAATGGTATTATGGTCCACAAGAACGGCTTATGGCTGCTTATGACTTGAATATCACAAGTGATGGGTTCTTTCATTCTACTCACCTCGGTTTAAATTATCAAGCGATTCAGGAATCACGCCATCAGCGAAGGTTCAACAACGATGGTTTGCAAAACAGAATAGAAAATGTCGGCGTGGCAGGCCTGAACTTCGAAATGCGTCATAACGACGAGCATCAAGAGGTGCAAATCGGCTTCGACGGACAATACAATACGCTCGTAAGTACTGCCAACGCAAAGAATATTGTTACCGGTGAAATATCACCACTTGACACACGCTATCCCGATGGCAACAATTCTATGATGAACGCAGCTTTCTACTTATCGCACATTTGGAAAATCAATCGTGAATGGAATTTGACGGATGGAATTCGCGTGGGATATGCTTCATTGAATTCCACCATTCAAGACAATTCGTTCTTTAATTTCCCATACACATCTATTTCACAATCAAATCCGGTCTACTCCGGGAGCTTGGGTCTTGTGCATCACCCATCGCATGATTTAAAAATGTCGTTTCTAGTTTCTACAGGCTATCGTGTTCCCAACGTTGATGACCTTTCTAAAGTATTCGAATCGTCTTCAGAAAATTCAACACTAATTGTTCCCAACCCCAACCTGAAACCTGAAAAGACGATTAATATAGAGTGGGGAATTAGCAAAATCTTTAACCAACGCACACGTCTCGAGAATACCATTTACTACACCTCATTCTTTGATGTCATACAAACCGCCCCCTTCCAATTCAATGGAAAAGACAGTATGATTTACGACGGGAGCAATAGCGCTATACTGGCTAACCAGAATTTAGGCAGAGCTTACATTTATGGGTTTTCCAGCACACTTAAAACACAGGCGACTAAAGAACTAAGCTTCCTGCTCTCCATGAACTACACGTATGGGCGAGTAAAAACTGATACAACAGATATTCCGCTCGATCACATATCACCATTCATGGCGAAAGCCCAAGTGTTGTATTCCGGTGAGAGAATCACAAGCGAATTTTTCGTTCTGTACAATGGGTGGAAAAAGCTGAATGAATATTCTGCTAGCGGAGAAGACAATGAAGACTATGCAACCGAAAACGGCATGCCCGCTTGGTTCACCGCCAACTGGCGTTTGGGCTACCAGGCCACAAAGCAATTTACAGTGCAGGCAGGCGTAGAAAACATATTCGACACGCAGTATCGTGTTTTTGCAAGCGGCATCAACGCTCCGGGCAGAAATCTCTATCTCACACTGCGATATTCCCTTTAAACAAGAAAGAAAGTATCTAAAAGGCCGTCCCTCAAGGGTGGCCTTTTTTCGTTGGCTCATTTGGTGACACTCAAGCAACACCGACTTAACTTTGTCACATTCCCTTTGTGGGTAAGACTACAGTTGATATGAATAAGAAAAGCGAGTTCATTAATCGCGAAATTTCCTGGTTGGCATTCAACGAACGAGTGCTCAATGAAGCGGGCAATTCTGATATTCCACTGATTGAACGCATGCGGTTCCTGGGTATTTTTTCAAATAACCTCGACGAGTTTTTTCGAGTTCGGGTGGCTACACTTCGCCGAGCAATGGGTATTTCGAAGAAGCCCATCGACCCTATGGATTTCGATCCGGAAGAGACACTGCAGGAAATTCAGGAGATAATCAATGCTCAGCAGGAAAAGTTCGATCAATACTTCCACGTAGTGTCGGAGCAACTTTCGAAATCGGGTGTTTCACTAATCAACGAAAAACAGATACTCAAAGAGCATATCCCCTATCTCAAAGAGTTTTACGCAGAGAAAATAAAACCCTACCTCGTACCGGTCATTCTGCATCACCGCATACCGTTTCCGCAATTGAATGACACCAGCATTTATCTGATCTGTGAGCTTAATAAGAAAGGCGCTTCGCACGGGTCAACACATGCGCTCATTGAAATTTCACCAAAACTGCCCAGATTCATCGAGCTCCCTCATTTCGGAAATAAGCGTTATGTCATTTTTGTAGATGACCTGATCCGACATTTCTTGAAGGACCTTTTCAATTCACTTCATTTTAGCAAAGCGGAGGCTTGGGCCATAAAGACCACTCGCGATGCTGAGCTCGACATCGACGATGACCTATCCAAAAGTTTGGTCGAGAAGATGTCGCGTAGTATTTCGCAACGAAAGAAGGGAGAATACATCCGTCTGAATTATGATAACTCAATACCGCATCATGTGCTTGATTTGGTGCTGAAAAGAGCGAAAATCAAGACAATTGAAAACATATCTCCAGGCGGCCGATATCACAATAAAAAGGATTTGATGGCTTTTCCATCCATGGGCCGACAAGATCTTTGCTGGCCACAACAACAAGCAGTTAGCCATGCAGCCTTTCATCCCGAAACAGATATATTCTCTGCCATCCGAAGCAATGATGTTCTCCTGCATTTTCCATATCATTCGTTTCAACACACGATGGACTTCTTGCGACAGGCTTCAATAGACCCAGACGTCAGAACAATACGCATCACGCTATACCGTGTTTCGAAAAATTCGCAAGTTGTAAATGCACTCATTAACGCGGCTCGAAACGGAAAGCGGGTAACTGCTCTAGTAGAGCTTCAAGCACGATTCGATGAAGAGCATAATATCAAAATAACGCGCCAATTGACAGAGGCAGGTGTCCGTGTAATTCCGGGAGTTCAGGGCTTGAAAGTGCATTGTAAGCTCATCCTCATTTCACGCCGTGAATCAGGAAAAACAGTTCGATACGTATATGCCGGTACCGGCAATTTCAGTGAACGCACTGCGAAGGTTTACACGGATCATGCACTCCTCACAGCGCACAAAGAAATTGGAGAGGAAGTGCGAAAATTATTTGAGTTTTTTGAAAGCAACTACATCCGAAGTGTTCACAGGCACATTATCGTTTCACCTTTCAACACTAGAAGACGTCTGCTGGATTTAATCAACGCAGAAATAGAACTGGCAGAAAAAGGCCACCCAGCATTCATCACGCTGAAACTAAACAACCTGGTTGATGCATCGATGATTCGCAAACTTTACGAAGCATCCCAAGCAGGAGTAAAAGTGAACCTAATCATTCGCGGAATTTGCTCTCTGATTGAAAACTTAGAGGGGAAAAGTGAAAACATACGCGTATTCAACATCATCGGTCGTTACTTGGAGCACAGCAGGGTTCTGGTTTTTGGGAACGGCGGAAACCCATTGTATTTCATTACAAGTGCCGACTGGATGGTGAGAAACATTGATCACCGAATCGAGACTACCATTCCGGTCTACAGTCCTTCTATTCAGAAAGAGCTTCAACAAATGCTCGACATTCAAATGAGCCAATCCAAACCAACGAAAAGAAAAACCTCAACGGATAAAACACCCGACATTCAAGATCAGGTCTACCATTTCATTCAATCCCTCTCTCAACTCCCTCAGAAAAAGAATAAATCGTGAAACTGGCAGCTATAGATATTGGTTCAAATGCCATTCGTCTCCTGATAGAAGAAGTAAGGCAGTTCAATGGTGAAATCAGAATAGATAAGGTTTCCCTAACCCGTGTGCCCGTGCGTTTGGGCGAGGATGTTTTTACCAAGGGTTTTATCTCAGAAGAAAAAATCAGGCAATTGGTCAAAACGATGCGGGCCTTCTGGTACATCATGGATGTTCATCAGGTAGAGATGTTTCGTGTGTGCGCAACATCGGCCATGCGCGAAGCCAAAAACAGAAAAAAGGTCATCGAAACAGTAGAGCGCGAAGCCAATTTCAATATTGAGATTTTAAGCGGTGACGAAGAAGCCAACCTCATTTTTCGCAATTACTTTTCACAAAATCTAAACTCGAAAGAGAACTATCTGTTTGTGGATGTTGGTGGCGGCAGCACAGAGCTGACGCTTATCAAAAAAGGTGTTCGTGTAAAAAGCCAATCCTTCAACATCGGAACTGTTCGACTTCTTGCCGGACCAATCGATAAAAAAATATGGAAATCCATTGATTCCTGGTTGGCTAATCATGCCGTTAAAACTGGTAATTTAGTTGCCATTGGAACCGGTGGCAATGTGAACACTCTTTTCAAGTTACAAGGCAAAAAGCCACTAGAAACGATAACCTCGCTGGAGATTAAAAACCTCTATAAAATGCTTAGCGAAGTAGATTTAGACGAGCGCATCTTCACCTATAAACTGCGCCCCGACCGAGCGGATGTTATATTGCCTGCCTGCGAAATTTACCTGAGAATCATGGCCTCAGCAGGCATCAAAAAAATGATTGTTCCGAAAATTGGGCTATCCGATGGCATGATCCTGAACATGGCTGAGCAATTAAAAGTCGAATGAATAGTGCACTTTTCTCAAGCCTTATTTAATTTCGCGAGAAAGGCTTACACTTTTTGTTGGCAAACGCAATGATGAAGAATTTTACTTTCATTTTCTCGCTCCTTCTAACGAGCCATGTTGGATTCGGACAGATTTACGGAACTCCTATCATTACATGGGATTTTGCCGGAGGTTTTCCACAGGATTGGCAAGTAGGGGTCACAAGTACCAATAGTATCGCTCAATGGGAGTACAGAGGCCCTGATACAGAGCCGAACTTTCAAACTGGTGCGCGGGGTTCGTGCTCGGCAATTGCGCTGCCACTTCAATCGCAAACACAGGAAAATGGTTTCGTGATTTTTGATGGTAACTTTTGGGATGATCCCGGTTCTACGTGCGGCGCAGGCTTCGGAACGGGCGCTGATCCTGCTCCGCACACAGCCTGGCTAATTACCAACCCAATTGATCTTTCCCAAAATGATGCAGCTGTTTTGACCTTCCAACAACAGTATCGTCATTTTCAAGTATCCACTGCTGTATTTATCTCAACAGATGAAGGCACAACATGGACAGAAATTTTGGAGAACACAGGTGTTCAATCGCCCAGTGCCGAATGGAAATCTGTCAACATTTCCCAATGGGCAGCAAATCAATCGAGTGTCCAACTAAAGTTTCAATACGAGGGAACCTATTACTGGTGGTTATTGGATGACATCAGTATTTATGAGCCGAACGACAATGATTTACGTATTACCAAAGTTCAGTACACTAACAATCAAATAGTAAATGGACTCACTACATTAAACGAACTGGAATATCATCAATATCCGGTTTCTATGCTCCCAACACTCAAATTCAAGTCGGAAGTTCTTAACGTTGGAGGAAACAATCAAACCGGGGTTCGCCTCAACGCGAAGCTCATTAAAGACAACCAAACGGAGGTACTCAACCTGAACAGCGGAGCATCAACCGTGAACGCAGGTGCCGCTGCAAGTCTCAGCGTTAATGGCGTGTTTACTCCGAGCAGTGGAGAAGGTGACTACAAAATTCGGTATTCATTGATTCAAGATGCAATTGACGATACACCTGAAAATAATCGGGATAGTCTCGACTTTCAGATAACCCCTTTCACGTTGGGAAAAGATGAAGGTGTAATGGAGAATACGTATACTCCGGAAGAATTTTACGACACCTATCAGCTTACCTGCGGAAATTATTATGAAAACAAAGGAAGCATTCGCTACTGCCATACTGTCCAAGCCGCCATCGCCGAAGGCACATCCGTTGGTAAAGAACTAAGAGGTGTCATTTATAACGAATCACTCGACTCGCTGTTAGCGACTACTTCAACGCACGTGGTAAATTATGCCGACCTGAATGAGCCAGGTGAAGAACGTTTGATGTTCTTGGACTTTGAAATTCCCTTCGAATTGCAAGTCGATAGTCTTTACTATGTAGGAGTGGAGGAAATTGATTCCATTAGTCCCTTCTTTGTCGCGCGCGGCGGAACTAGCTTTGGTGAATCTTCATTGGTGCGTTATAACAATATCAATGCGTCCATCATTAGCGGAAAATCGTTTTTAGTAAGGCTCACCATTTTGCCATTTGACGAAAATCCCGGGTGCACAGATACACAAGCAATCAACTATGAACCCGCAGCAGATACAGATGACGGGTCATGCGACTATCCGGGCTGCACCAACGAGGATGCAGACAATTATGAACCGGATGCAACGTTCGATAATGGCTCATGCCAGATTGGTGGCTGCATAGATATCATTGCTTCCAACTATAATCCACTCGCAACATATCAAAGCATTGAATGCATCTACGCCGGATGCACCAATGATTTTGCACTCAATTTCAATCCGCAAGCAAACCAAGATGATGGCTCGTGCGAGTTCCTTACCGCTCAGTTGAACGCATCAAATTTTGCGGGTTGTCCACCCTTCGAATTTACAGCTACCAACATCAATGGCGATTATCCCGGCTCCGTCTGTTCGTTCTCTGTCAACGGTGAAGAAGTATCTAATGTGTGCTCTTCAAATTTCGAATATACCTTCACTGAGTCAGGTCTTTTTGAACTCACCTATTTGATTACCGTTGGCAATGCTGTAGACGACACTACCGTTACAATAGAAGTATTTGCGGATCCTGTTCAACCGGAAATAGTCTACGATTCAGAAACCCATTTCCTGAACTGTTTGAATTGCGCGAATGAAACCCTTAGCTGGCAACTAGATGGAGAGGTAATAGAAGATGCAACGAATGAAAATCTAGATGCAGAATTCGATGGAATTACCCAAAATGGTGATTACTTGCTTGTTTCAACGAATAGCTTTGGTTGCAGTGTCACATCGGATACGTTAAGAGTTGTCCAGCCGCATTTAGCGGTTAGCACGCCAAGTGGCTGTATTCCGTTTTCCGTTTCCATAATCAATACAACGGATTTCGTACCCGGCATGACATGTACGCTAAACATCGGAAGCTCTATCATAGAAGATTTCGATGGTGTCGAGGTTGTTACCTTCGAAGAAGCGGGAGTTTATTCACCTTCACTTACCTGCCTGGCAGGTGCTGCATCGGGCATTGCTACTGAAACAGTGACAGCATACGCTCTTGAAGTCCCCATTCTGAGCATCGACGAAGCAACGGATGCGATAATTTGCGAAAACTATCAATTGTTCAGCGAGTTTATCTGGAA
>JAIYBR010000269.1 GCA_027488435.1 Flavobacteriales bacterium | reverse complement strand
TTAGTTTGATACCGATGAGCTTCGGGAACTTGAGCTCCCACGCCATGCCGGCCATCACGTCCATGGCGTCAGCTCCGCCTACGCCAATAGCTACCATGCCCAAACCGCCTGCGTTCACGGTGTGTGAGTCTGTCCCGATCATCATTCCTCCGGGGAACGCGTAGTTTTCTAAAACGACCTGGTGAATGATACCGGCACCGGGCTTCCAAAAACCAATGCCGTACTTGTTGGAAATCGAAGAGAGGAAATTAAATACCTCATTGTTCTTGTTCAATGCATCGCTCAAATCTTGAGAAGAGCCAACGCGCGCTTGAATAAGGTGGTCGCAGTGAACGGTGCTAGGCACAGCCACTTTTTTACGACCTGCTTGCATGAACTGAAGCAATGCCATTTGTGCAGTTGCATCTTGCATAGCAACACGATCGGGCGCGAAGTCTACATAGCTTTTTCCGCGTTCGAATGCTGTGTTTGCATCGCCATTCCAGAGGTGCGTATACAGAATTTTTTCGGTAAGTGTCAGTGGCTTGCCGGTTACGTTGCGGGCTGCTTGCACACGTTGCGGGAAGCGGCTGTAAACGGCCTTAATCATATCGAGATCGAAAACCTTGCTCATCGTTATCAGAAGTTTTTTGTTCGGGCGCGAATGTACGGCGATTTCAACCGTCATTCATGCGGGTTTGAGTATGAAGTTTTGCAAATGATGTTGAAATCGATAGCTGCAATTATTGACCTAAGTAGAAGTCAATAAGACCCTCCGGAGCATCAATGTGTACCTCGCGTTTTTCCTCATCAATTGATTCTAAAAAATCGCCGTTCAACGGTAAGAGAATTTCCTTTTTTCCACTGTGAATTACCAGGAGCGGATTGTTGGGGGATTCTTCAATATGATCTACCACACCAATTTCTCCGTGCACAGAGTCGAATACCTTATAACCTACAATGGCGTGCAAAGCTACACGATCCGTATCCGGAGCACTCATGTCGCTCTTGTTAATGTAAATGGTCGATTTCACCAGCGCCTTGGCTTTTTCTTCGGTATCGATGCCTTCGAGTTTCACCTTGGCAGCTGTGTTGGTTTTGTATTCCAGTGATTCTACAAAATAGGGTACAAGCGTTCCTTGCTTTTCAAGAAAGAGGATTTCCAAATCTTCGTAATCATGGATGTCGCCCGTATCAAGGGCGGCAGTCAATTCACCTTTGTAGCCGTGCAGTTTCGAGAAATAGCCGATTGCGTGCAAGTCTTTTTTGTCGGGAAGGGATGTCATGCAGTTTCGTGTCTAAAAAAAAAAGCCACTCCGTAGAGTGGCTTTAAGGAATTTCATGTGAATTATGCTTCAGCGCTTTCGCCTGCCTCTTCAGCAGCCGGAGCTTCTTCGGCAGGAGCAGCCTCTTCAGCGGGAGCTTCAGCAGCGCTTGCGCTAGCCGCTTCAGCAGCAGCGGTCATGGCTTTCAAGCGGTTTTCGTTTACTTCACGCTCGTGCTTCATCATTTTGCTCAAGTTGTCGCTCTTTTCTTTAGCCAAACGATCTTTTTTGCCTTGAACCTTGTTGCTCTTCTCAGCAGACCAAGCTTCAAAACGCTTGTCGGCTTCTTCCTGAGTGAATGCGCCTTTCGACACACCCTTCTGGAGGTGCTGACGGTAAAGAACACCGGTGTAGCTCAGCATAGCACGAACCGTATCTGTTGGTTGTGCACCGTTGTTGAGCCACTGGATGGCTTTTGAGTTGTCCAGCTGGATAGTAGCCGGGTTAGTGTTTGGGTTGTAGCTTCCAATGCGCTCAATGAACTTACCATCGCGTGGTGAACGTGAGTCTGCTGCTACAATGTGGTAGAAAGGGCTTCCTTTCTTACCGTGACGTTGAAGTCGGAGTTTTACTGCCATGTTTTTTTGTATGTAGGGTACGAAACCCGGTTAACAAGTATTGAATTTAGGGGGGCAAATGTAGGGCTTTAATCGTCAAAAACAGGTTCGTCTTGAAAAAAAGATTTGGATTGCAATTTTATCCGAGTCAAACAGGCGAAATTGGCCAAGAATGAAAAGAGCCGGTATACGTGATTCGATTCTTAAACGTGCGCTGAAGAGCGTCGTGATTGCATTATTCCTGCTGGCCACGCGGCTGCAAGCCGATGCCCAGTACAGCGATAATCCTTTGCGCGGCAGCCGCTGGTTAAGTGTAAGCTCGGGCATGAATACGTCCGATAATTGGGCCTGGCAGGCTATGCTTACCTATTCTAAGCGAGGTGAAGGTTCGCTCGTGCAGGCAAGGGCAGCTTACACGCAAGAATTGTGGTTAACTGACACAGATTCGTGTCCGGATTTTCGCAATAAGCTTGCAGAGCTTGGGGTGCTGTGGGGCGATGGTTGGGGCGGGAAGTCGTGGTATGTCACCGGAGCAGTTGGTTTTGGATTTAATATCAGGAGATATTGCAAGCTTGGGGGCTATGAAAACGATGTTGTCACAGGGCTTACTCTAGGTGTTCCTTTTCAGGTAGAAGCGGGCATCAAGTTAGGTGAACATTCGGGATTAAGCCTCATTGGTGTTGGAAATTGGAACTTCCGCGAGCCCTATGCGGGGGCGCATTTGGCCTATATTCGGCGACTGAGTAAATGAGCACAACCTTCTTTTATCATCCACTGGCGGCGTTGAACGCTCAAGTTGAGTTCGATTCGGCGGAAGCAACCCATATTTCGAAGGCATTGCGCATGAAAAGTGGCGATGTAATCGAATTGACCAATGGACAAGGCGGATTGTTTCTTGCCGAGCTGGACATCGTAAAGCATCGGGTTTCGGCAACCATTCGCGAGAAGAAAATGGCCTTGGACATTCAGCCACAATTGCACCTAGGTGTTGCACCCACCAAAAACGCCGATCGCATGGAATGGCTGGTAGAGAAGGCGGTCGAGATAGGTATTGGTCAAATTAGTCTGCTCAGCTGCGCTCATTCCGAACGTTCGCGTATCTCTCTTGATCGCCTGAACCGAGTTGCAGTAGCTGCGCTGAAACAATCGCAGAGAACTTATTTGCCGCTTATTCATGAACTGCAGGAATTTCAAGCCTGGATTGGCCTTGTTGGCTCTGATCATCGCTACATCGCACATTGCATGGATAATATTCCAAGGGAGTCATTGAAGCATGTTTTGATGGCCGATGAATCCGTTTGTATCGCCATTGGCCCGGAAGGCGATTTTGACGATAGAGAAGTGCAGGCGGCAATGAGTGCGGGATTCAAGTCGGTTAGCCTCGGCAGTGCTCGACTGCGCACAGAAACCGCCGCTCTGGCAGCGATTCATACCTATTCATTGCATCATCAGAAATAATTGTCATGGTCAAAACATTCAGTTTCATTGCAGTCTTCCTTTTGATAATTGACGGGCTGAGGTCGCAGCAAAATATCATTCCCAGGCCCGATGTTCTAAACACCGTCGCTACACAATTCACGCTCACCGAGCAAACCGCGATTGTCGCGAATCGAGCGGCCATGAGCGAAGCTCAATTTCTGGCATCCTGGATGTTTGAGGCAACCGGAAAGCAATTCAGCGTGATCGATATGGCATCAATGCCCCAAGAGAATTTCATTTTATTAAGCGCATCCAAAAAAAGCAATGAAGTCACCTCCGAAAGTCTGAAGAGCTTGCCCGATAGTGTACGTAGCCGTGTCCTAAAAGCCGATCGATCGAAGTACAAATTGAATTTTTCCTCTAAGTCGATAGTGATCAATGCCGAATTTGATCAAGGAGTTTTTTATGGAATACAAACGTTGCGGCAATTATTTCCTGTCGAAGCAGAATTACAGAAATTGAAGCTCCCGTATGCTTTACCTGGGCTCATGATTCAGGATGGTGCTAAGTTTCCTCACCGCGGATTGTTGCTCGATTGCTGTCGCCACTTTATGTCAGTTGAGTTCATTAAAAAATACATCGATGCGCTTGCCTATTACAAAATGAATATTCTGCACTGGCACCTCACCGAAGATCAGGGCTGGCGTATCCAGATAGACAAGTATCCTTTGCTCACCGAAGTGGGCGCGTGGCGCATTGAAAAGGATGGAACCAAGTATGGCGGATTCTATACGAAGAACCAAATACGGGAAATTGTGGCCTATGCCTCCGCTCGTCATATCACGGTTATTCCCGAAATTGAGTTACCCGGCCATTCGAGCGCGGCCATTGCTGCTTATCCGTCTTTGAGTTGCACGCATGCACCCATTCAAGTGGAAAATGATTGGGGTGTTTTCAAGGATATCTATTGCGCCGGCGACGAGTATACGTTTGAGTTTCTCGAGAGTGTTCTCGCTGAAGTGTGCGAGCTTTTTCCTTCAGCCTATATTCATATTGGTGGCGACGAGGCGCCGAAGTTTAGATGGGAAGAGTGCGAAAAATGTCAGAAGAGAATCAAGAAGGAGCATTTGAAGAATGAAGCCGAGCTTCAAACGTATTTCATCGAACGCATCGCAACGTTTTTGCAAAGCAAGGGCAAGAGCATTATAGGTTGGGACGAAATACTCGAGGGCGGCATTCCTGCCGATGCCATGATACAGAGCTGGCGCGGCATGGCAGGCGGTGAGCACGCCGCCAAGGCTGGTCACGACGTGGTGATGTCGCCCACTAGTCACTGTTATTTCGATTATGGATTGAGCTCCATCGATATGGAAAAGGTCTATAATTTCGATCCGATACCTGCCTCACTTACCAAGGCGGAGTCGATGCACATTCGCGGCGGAGAATGCAACATGTGGACAGAACATGCGCCGCAGGAAACAGTCGATAGCAAAGTGTTTCCGCGCATACTGGCCCTGGCAGAAGTGCTGTGGAGCTATCCGGAACAGCGCAACTACCAAGAGTTTAGCAAGCGGGTCGAGCAACATTATCCGCGATTGAAGGCGCTCGATATTCAATCGGGATTTCCGAAGATTCCTGTTGCGATGGTTCCTACACCGCGTGAAAACACATTGATGGTGGAATTGAAGCCGGCATTTGAGCCCATATTCATAACATACGCACTTGCGCCACCTGGAACTGAACCCGGCGACAAACTCCTTCCTTACATCAATCCAATCGTCATTGATCGGCCCACGCTGTTGAGCGCGCAAGCGACCATGACTGAAATGCGTTACACGGAGCCCATGATGTGGTGGTTTGAGCCGCACCAGGCGCTGAACGATTCACTGAAACTTTCCTATGAGCCTTCACCATATTATACAGGCGGAGGAAGCAAGGCTCTGGTCGATGGTCGTTTGGGATCCACCAATTTCCGTGATGGCGCATGGCAGGCTGCTCGGGGAGAAGATATGGAGGCCGTAATCGATTTGGGAGCCGCCACTGAAATTCAGGAGTTGGAAACACGCTGGTTTATGTATGGCAATGCATGGATTTTCTTGCCGAAATCGGTTACGTATTATGTGAGTGATAACGGCAGCGACTGGAAGCTCGTTGGTAAAGTAGAGAGCGCAACAGACGAAAAATTACCGGGCGAATTCTTTGAGCCATTCCTACTAAAGAACATCGGCATGAAAGCGCGCTTTGTGAAAATGATAGCCGTCAACCATGGTCCATGCCCCGACTGGCATGACGCTCCAGGGGAGCCGTCGTGGTTGTTTTGCGATGAGATTATCGTTCGATAATCTTACAAGTGCATGAATTCTTTCTTCGCCTTAAGCTGTTCTTCCGTTTCGCGATGATTGGGGTCGTCGACGCAGCAATCGACCGGACAAACAGCGGCGCATTGTGGCTCATCGTGAAAACCAACGCATTCGGTACATTTATCAGAGACAATGTAGTAGACATCCATGCTCACCGGCGTTTGATTCGAGTCGGCGTCGATATCGTTTGCTTTTCCCATTGGAGTGAAAATACCGCGAAGCCCTGTGCCTTCCGAATACTTCCATTCGGCGCCTCCTTCATAGATAGCGTGGTTGGGACATTCAGGTTCGCATGCACCACAGTTGATGCATTCGTCGGTAATCATGATAGCCATAGTCTATACTTTCTAATTTTGCGGCACAAAAATAACACCTTGTGAAGTATGCGTAAACCATCGGAATATCGAATTCGTGCAATCGATCAGTGGGGTCGAATTTTCGGTGCTTTGGGCACCTCTTCGGCTTGGCCCGGCTATGAGTCGGGAGTAACCGAAGAAGAATTCGAAGAGCTGAATCGAATCATCGAAACGCATGTGCATCACAACGGTTGGTTCACCGAAAACAACATTCGAAGGGCTTTGTTCGCCTGGAGCGAAGAACTCACCGCAGCGCGAATCGGTGAATGGCTGGCGCGCTACACAATGAATGAAAGTGCATCTACGAAAAAGGTGGGCATCATTTGCGCCGGCAATCTGCCACTCGTGGGTCTGCACGATGTGTTGAGCGTGTTATTGAGCGGTCATACGGCCGTTGTGAAGCTATCGTCGGATGATAACTTGTTGATGCCTGCGTTGTTCAATCTGCTCATTCGCTTCGACGAGTCGGTGGGGCCGCAGCTTGTGTTTGCGCAAGGACTCATGAAGGACATGGAGGCGGTG
>JAIYBR010000170.1 GCA_027488435.1 Flavobacteriales bacterium | reverse complement strand
TGCATGTTGCAAGTTGCTGTTGCGCGAACTTTCAACTTTCAACCTTCAACCACCTACCCCACACTTCCCTCCAACGATATCGCCAACAACTTCTGCGCTTCCACGGCGAACTCCATCGGCAGCTTGTTCAGCACTTCTTTCGCGTAGCCGTTTACAATCATGCTGATAGCTTGTTCTGTATCCAATCCGCGTTGCAGGCAATAGAAGATCTGGTCTTCGCCAATCTTCGAGGTCGTGGCTTCGTGTTCCACCTTCGCACTGTTGTTCTTCACTTCGATGTAGGGAAACGTATGCGCTCCGCAACGATCGCTCATCAAGAGTGAATCACATTGTGAGAAGTTGCGAGCGTTGGTTGCGTTCTTATTTATCTGCACCAAGCCGCGGTAGCTGTTTTGGCTTTGGCCGGCGCTGATTCCTTTCGAGATGATGGTGCTCTTCGTGTTGCGACCGAGGTGAATCATCTTCGTTCCGGTGTCGGCTTGCTGGTAGTTGTTGGTTACAGCGACAGAGTAAAATTCACCCACACTGTTATCGCCTTTGAGCACACACGACGGATACTTCCACGTTACCGCGCTTCCGGTTTCAACCTGCGTCCAGCTGATCTTCGAGTTCACGCCTTCGCACATGCCGCGCTTCGTCACGAAGTTGAACACTCCGCCTTTACCTTCTTTGTCGCCGGGATACCAGTTTTGCACTGTGCTGTATTTGATCTCAGCGTTGTCCATTGCGATGAGTTCTACCACTGCTGCGTGCAGTTGGTTTTCATCGCGCTGAGGCGCTGTGCATCCTTCGAGGTAGCTCACGTAGCTTTCGCTGTCTGCAACTACCAGGGTGCGTTCAAACTGACCTGTTCCTCCTTCGTTAATACGGAAGTAGGTGGAAAGTTCCATCGGGCAGCGCACACCTTTCGGGATGTAGCAAAACGAACCGTCGGTGAATACAGCCGAGTTGAGTGCGGCATAAAAATTATCGGTACGAGGCACAACAGATCCGATGTACTTGCGAACGAGATCCGGATGTTCTTTGATGGCTTCGCTCATCGAGCAGAAGATGATACCAAGCTCACCCAGTTTTTCTTTGAACGAGGTCGCAACGGAAACAGAGTCCATCACAAAATCAACGGCTACACCGCTCAATCGCTTTTGTTCTTCGAGTGAAATACCCAGGCGATCCATCGTCTTGCGCATCTCCGGGTCGAGCTCATCCAATGAGTTCAACTGCTTCTTTTGCTTGGGTGCTGCGTAGTAAGAAATGGCCTGAAAGTCTGGCTTTGTGTAATGCACATGAGCCCACTCAGGCTCCGTCATTTTCTGCCATATCGCAAACGCTTCCAAGCGCCACTGCAACAGCCACTCGGGCTCTTCCTTTTTCTTTGAAATCAGTCGAATGATGTCTTCATTCAAACCGGCCGGTGCTTTGTCCGACTCAATATTTGTGGTAAAGCCGAACTCATACTCTTTCGACGTTACACTGTCCAACAACTCATCTCCTTCGTAGGCCATAATCGTGGTTGTTGATGTTGTTTAAATGGAAAAACTTTCGCCACAGCCACACGTGCGGCTGGCATTGGGATTCTTGAACACAAATCCTTTCCCGTTCAATCCGCCGGTGTATTCGAGTTCCGTTCCGACGAGATACAAAAAGCTCTTGCGATCAACAACGACCTTAACGCCGTTGTCTTCAAATACTTGATCGCCTTCCTTCATCTCATGATCGAACGTCAACTGATACATCAGTCCGCTGCATCCGCCGCCTTCCACGCCTACGCGCACGAAGGCTCCTTCCGGATGGTTTTCGGATTGAAGCAAGTGTGCTACTTGCTGCTTGGCACTTTCTGCTACTTTGATCATCGTTTTTTGTTTTAATAACCGTCTGTAAGCCTTAACAGTTCAATTATTTTGAATCTATTTAGATTATTTCTAAATAAAAATTCAGGGACGCAAAAATACCTCGACGAAGGGATTCACACCAAATTTTTAATGGTGTTCTGTCAGCTTATAGGAATAGTATGTCGTTTGGGCTTCATCTCCCCGCCGCTCTGACGCTAACAACCCCGCGAAAGACCAACTCTTTCTCAGCATAGGTATGCCATTATGGAATGGCCTTATACGAAGGCATGTATGAAGATTTGCCCCGTCGAACAAGCCCTGTCCGACCTAACCTTTAAATATGATAGAAATGAGGAAACGAAAAGTTTTTTTACCGGGTATTGTAGCGATTGGCGCTCTTCTGTCCACCATCGTTGTTATTAATGCCTGCAGGAAAAAAGAAGATTGGCCATGCGAGGGAGCGCAGGATCAATCTATTCAGGTCGTTGAGCAATTTACCGGTCGCTCAGTGCAGGGCGCCACGGCTTTTCTGGTAAGCAAGCCCAATGGCAGTGTTCCGGAGGGAGCTTATAATCTTACGACCGATTCATATGGCCGTATTACCTGGAACTGCTCGTGGGGCATAACGCATGTTTGCGTGGAGGCCGGTGAAGCGTATTGGGATGTTTGCGGCTCGGGATATTCACTACAAGATGATTTCTTGGCAGATGGTTATTATGAGTTAAAGCCAAAGGCGTGGGTGCGCATCAACTTCGTCGACACACTTCCGCTCAATCCGGAGATAAAGGTTGCGGCATTTACCGAATACGACGATTCATACGAGGCGGAAGGACTAATTCCCGGCGGTTATTACGACATCCTGGGTGTCGTTGGTTCTGTTCATTCTGCCGTTCGTTTCAGGCGCTTCGATCTAGATGGCGATTATATAACCGGCGAGTTGATCGAGATGAATGTGCCTGCCGGCGACACATCTGAATATACCTACAAGTACTAGGTGATCCTGCAGAAGAAACTAGTCTAACTCAATACTCTAACACTATGCTCTTTTCATTTTCAAACGGGCGAATGCTCGTCATGGTAATACTTTGTCTATTCCTGAATAAAAACCATGCTCAGCTGCGCGAACCTTTTTCGCATCTGAACGTGCCTTTGGAAGAAAATGCTTTTTTTCTGCCGCAATCATTCAACACGGTGCGAATGCCGAATGCATATGCGGATACTACCACGCTGACTGCCTCGCGGTGTGCTGCATTGTTTATGTCGATGGGCCGCGCAAGTATTGACTCCACCCATGTTCTAACCGATTTCTCGGGCTTTCGCGAGCGCAAGGACAGTGCAGCACACAGCGTAGGTTGTTATTCTTTGGCGCTTATGGATTTGGAATATTTCGATTTACAGGCAAATGCACTTTCTGATGGAATGGTATATCGTCAGGATGGTCATTTTTATCATGCACCCGGTTGCGCCCAGTCACCTTGCATCAAGCATGAGTCATTGTTGCTTTGGGTGGATGCGCCAACAGTTCATGCACAGATATATCATTTTGTAATGAGTCAAGAAAGCTACATATCGAATTATGGCGATAAAGCCGATTCGGTTTTCGTCGATTTCGATGACGGACTAGGGTGGAGAGTTTTACTTCCCGAGGCAGTCATGATTGTGGATTATTCAGCTGAGCAGCGCGACAGAGTGGTACGTTGTAAACTATATCGGAGCAATCGTCCTGTAAAATTCTCGAGATGCAAGCTTCTATTCACAGAAGAATACGACGTTTGCGCGAATTCTGATTTTCCTTTTCCAACCAACTCACCCTGGCCTTCAGAAACTTCGAATCCTTGGGATGTTTCTACAACACTAGGTGAGACACATGTCACAGGACGAGCCTACACCTTGGTGAGTGCCGATGGTGTATTCGATAAGCCATTCGTTTTTGTTGAAGGAATTGATTTCGGAATTGATCGCGATGGACATCCCATTCATGATTGGTATCGGCATGGAACCTTTGGCTGGTGCGAGTTTGTGAGTGGATTTCAGGACCCGAACGTGAACGATGATATTATTTATGGATATGATGACCTTCATTTATTGCCGGAGCTTTTGAGCGCCGCTCGCGATGGAGGATATGATCTTGTTTTGATTGATTTCTTCGACGGCGCAACATGGCTTCAGCATAATTCAGCATTGGTTCAGCATGTTATTCGACTGTGCAACGATTACAAAATTGGCCATGAACCCATAGTAGTTGCAGGTGCAAGTATGGGAGGAGTGCTATCGCGCCACGCGCTTCGAACCATGGAGTTGAATGGCGAAGATCACTGTACTCGTTTGTGGATATCGATGGATGCGCCTCACGAGGGCGCCCACATTCCACTTTCGTTGCAGCATGCCATACGGTTTAGTCTTGAGCACGGCCAGGAGGCAGCACAGCTTTTCCGCGATCGCTATCTGTTGCGACCTGCAGCAACGCAAATGCTCGATGCGCAGGTATTTCATTCGCTACATAATTATAATGAGTGGTATTCTACAATTCGTGAAATGGGCTATCCGCAGAAGTGCCGAACAGTTGCTCTTTCGAATGGCATGGCCAATGGATTCGGTCTGAATTATTACAACGATGAGTTGATGGATTGGGAATGCAATGCAGCGGGATTAGTCCATTCTAAAATGCTTTTATTGCCGGAATCAGGAGATGCTTACAACAGCCTTAGTTTACCAGGAAATCCCGTAATGGCTCACTTCAAGTTGCCAGTCGTGGGCGCTGAGGCTATCGGCGATGAATGGTATTTCTGGTTGGGAGGAGTTGGATTGGGAGTTCTTGATCTCATTGATATTGACGAGGAAATTGTGCATACCTCGGTGGCGACACCCAATCGCGATTATGCTCCCGGTGGCAAGCGCAATACGATTCAGGTTTTTGCAAAGGCGCTTAATCAAGGTTTAGATGATTTGGAAGAGAGTTTAGCCGGTATTTCTTTTTGCGGCAACGTTACTCCTTCCGATTATAACCCGGATCACACCTTCGTTTTATCGCAGAGTGCTGTCGGCCTTCAATTGCAAGATCCGTATCTCGATGTGGAAGAATACCTGTGGCAACATCCCGAAGAAAATCATTTCGATCGAATGTGTTTTGCTCAGAATCACAACGAGAATCACACGGAAATTACACAACAGAATATTCAAGTTGTATTGGAAGAGTTGATTGCACCCGAGGCTAGTGCACTTGACACTGTGTTGAATTCCTCTTCGCCAAATAATGGTGTATTCAATTTTGGCAGACCGGAGTATTCCTATATCCGTAGCGTGCATATACACGACGACGGACATGTGCTCGTCAACGCCATGATGAACACGCATTATAATCAGGCGAATGATTATGTAAGCATGCAGTCACATTTCGAACTCAACACGCTGCCATGTTCTCCGGAAGTAATTAGAGTCGACAATAATGGTTTACTCAGTATTGGTGATGCCGTTGAAGAGTATCGAACCGGGCAGCTAACGATTGGTCGCGACAGCAAGTTGATTATTGGAAACAATGGTCGAGTGGTTGTGCATGAAGGAAGCACGCTGGTTATTGAGGATGGTGGAATGCTGGAAATAGCGCCGGGTGGTGTCTTGCAAATCGAGAGTGGTAATGTCATTATTCGTTCGGGAGGAATTTGCAGGCTTATGGGATTGCCGAACGACGCCTATACGCATCGATTGATATTATCGGGTAATGATGCTCGTATTCTTCTTGATGCAGGCCAAATACAACTCGAGGATTTAGTGCAATTGAAAATGGAGGAAGGTGTCTTGGAAACTGGCTATCTGGAAGTCGCTCCGTATACATCCGCCTACCTTGATATGGGTCATAATGCACGATTCGCATGGTCGGGACATGGACCGGATGATTTGATTTTGAAAATCATGGATTCAGCTCAACTCAGAAACACGCAATGGATGCAAGGAAAAATCGAATTGAGCAACGGATTGGTCGACCTCACCTATCACGGAGCGATTAGGACAGATGCTTGGTTGAGTGCAACCAATGTTCACTTTTTCGCGAGCGATTTATGGGAGGCAGAGTTCAGTGAGGTGTTGAAGTTGAATGGTTCTGCAATCTTTCAAGATTGTCGATTCGAGCATGTCGAATTGCGGAGTTTGGAAAGTAAACTGACGGTTCGAAACTCTGATTTTATTGGCCCAAATTCAGGGATACAACTTTTTGAGGGTGCATTCCTTATTACCGGATGCGAGTTTGAAAATGCAACGTGTAACAGCACAGATTTACAAGCGCCATCCATAGTTGCAGACAGTAAGTTTAATTATAACAGTGGCTTGATTGATTGGAGTGCGACTGAGCTCTTTATTCGCAATTGTGATTTTGAATCTTCCGAAAATTCGGTAATCGATAAAACAGATGGATTGTTATCTGTCAAATGTTCGAACTTTAAATCGTGCGGACCTATTACGGTTTCGACTGCACGGCTCGATATGAGCACGCTGCTTCATGGAGGAAAGAACTCATTTCGATCGGTAAGTGATTGTGTCGTCTTGAATGACGCATATGGGTTGTATTTGGAAGAGGGTGCAAATGATTTTGCAGGATGTTACCATCGGGTGCTCGAAGGAACGTATGATACTTCGTGTGTTGAACTGGAATGTGACTTCGAGCTTATGGCACAAGGAAATCATTGGGGTTTCGATTTTGACGGCATCTCTCAGGAGAACGGACTCATGTTTCCACCGCACAACATGATTCGTGTGTCTTCCATTGAACCTTCGGTTTGTGCGGGTTGGGAGGCGGGAATCAGTTGCCATATGACATTGATTGATTTGAGTCCAATTGAGCCGGTTAGATGCCATGATGTAATTAAGCAACAAGCATCCACTCCTTCTATGGATTCAACAATGAAGAGTTTTCTGGAAGGGAAATCAGTCAGCGATTTCTGCTGTGAAATCAGCGTTTATGATATTCACGGAAGATTAGTCACGAGCTGTTTTTTTGAAGAGGGAAGTTTTTTCAGCGAGAGTTCTTTCTCGCTCGCCTCAGGTCTGTATGTATTTATTGCACGTGGTGATGTCGAGACATACTCTTTGCGAAGATTTATCGAATAATATATAATTTGGTTGGTTCGGTTGGTCAAGCGGAGGAGTCAATGGTTCGATATCATTGGTTTCCTCCGTTTTTTTATTGAGTGATTACCGTTCCGAAATACTTCGAAATATCGGCGCGAGCGCGATCGAGTAGTATCTTTTCACGAAGTAGCTCGTCATATTTATCTTCATTACTTACAGATGCTTCCATTTCCTTTTCCAGATCAAGGATGATGCGTTGAATACGTTTAAGTTTTAAACGAAACACAGAATCTTTAGCTGCTTTTCGCAATTGCATTTCTTCTGTTTCGGGAAAGATAAAATGCCGACCCCAGTTTTCACTTAGACTATAGGGGCTTACCAATATGGCAGATGATTCCCCTGAAATTTGTTGATCGGTGTGTTGTGTGAATGTCGTGGGTTGAGGGAACTGTTCTCTACCAATCAGTTCAACGTACTCTTTGTAAATATTCGAGTAAACCGCCGATTCCAATTCTATTTCATCCGACTCTAAATTGCTAATGATGTATTCGGCAACAGAAACGGTATGTGTTTCATCGTGTCCGTCTTCATTGGGAATTACCAGGTCAATGCCGTTTTCGCCGAAATGAAGAAGCAGTCGAATAAGATCTTTTTCCTGATGATAACTGGTGAATTCAGCAACAGCATTTTCCGGTATGCCATCAGCGGGAACCTCATCAAGTATAGGAGCTTCGATAGGAGCGCCTGATGATTTCTCTTTTTTGAAATTGGTGAGAATGACCTTGTTCAGCTCTTGCAGCAATACCTGTTCATTCATACTGAGCAGGCGGCTGCATTCCTGCACATAGACGTTGCGAGAAATGCCATCCGGTATCAATGCAATGCTCTCAACAATGCCTCGAATCAGCGCTGCGCGTTTTACCGGGTCATTGCCAACGTCTTCAAGCAAGAGTGATGTCTTGAACGAAATGAAATCGCGTGCATTGGATGCAATGAACGCTTGTATTTCTTCCGAGCTGTGCTTGCGAGCGAAACTATCGGGGTCATCACCATCAGGAAAGAGCAACACACGAACGTTCATGCCTTCCTTCAGAATCATATCGATTCCGCGGAATGATGCTTTGATACCGGCGCTGTCGCCGTCGTATAGGATGGTGATGTTCGGCGTATATCGGCGAATGAGGCGTATCTGACCTTCGGTAAGTGAAGTGCCACTGCTTGCAACGACATTCTCGACACCGGCTTGATGCATGCTTACCACGTCGGTATAGCCTTCCACCAGATAGCACATGTCGTACTTTACTATCGCATTTTTCGCGAGGTGCAATCCGTATAGTACGTTGCTCTTCACATACAACTCACTCTCGGGCGAGTTGAAGTATTTCGCAATATCTTTTTCTGCTTTGAGCGTTCTTCCGCCAAAAGCAATGACCTTTCCGCTGATGTTGTGAATCGGAAACATCACCCTTCCGCGGAAGAAGTCATACACCTTGCCGTCGCGCTCACGAGTCAAACCGGCTTTCACCAGATAAGGCAATTGATACTGCTGTTTGAGTGCGGCTTGCGTCATGGCGTCCCACTTATCCGGGCAATAACCCAACTGAAACTTGCGAATGATGTCATCGCGAAAACCACGTTCGTGGAAGTAAGAAAGTCCGATGGCTTTTCCTTCTTCTCCCTCATGCAATTGCTCCTGGAAATAGCGTGCTGCAAACTCGGTTACTACGCTGAGTTGCTCACGTTCGCTTTTCTCTTGTATTTGCTCTTCGCTTTGCTTGTCTTCTTCAATAGCGATTTGATACTTCGCCGCCAGCCAGCGCAAGGCTTCCGGATAACTCAGCTTCTCATGCTGCATGAGAAAGTCGACCACATTGCCGCCTTTTCCGGAAGAGAAATCTTTGTAAATCCCCTTGGCGGGTACCACGAAGAAAGAAGGAGTTTTTTCGTTCGCAAAAGGAGAGAGTCCTTTGTAAGTCGAACCACTGCGCTTCAAATGCACAAAATCTCCAATCACCTCTTCAATGACGGCTGCTTGGTAAATTTGATCGATGGTAGAACGGCTAATCAAGATAGATAAAAATCGGGAGTGTAAATTTAATCAACCCGAAAGCTTGAACAGGTAAAGGCGGAAAATTTCGAATTTGCTTAGGAGTTAAGCTGTGCCTGAATGGAATTTGTCAACTCCACGAAAGCTTCAACTCCCAACTGTTCAGGGCGTTTGTCCCAGAGTGCAGAGCTGGTTTCAACTTTTCCTTGCAGCATACTTTTTAGTGAGTTGCGTAGTGTTTTTCTGCGCTGGTTGAACGATGTTTTGACCACTTGCTTGAAGAGCTTTTCGTCGCAACCGAGCGTATGACCGAATTTTCTGCGCATGCGAATCACTCCGCTTTTCACTTTCGGTGGTGGAATGAACTCATTCTCGTCGACCGTGAACAAGTATTCAATGTCGTAGTACGCTTGTGCCAACACGGATATGATTCCGTAATCCTTATTGCCCGGACCGCTGGCGAAACGCTGCGCTACTTCTCGTTGAAACATGCCCACCAATTCAGGAACCTGATCCATATGATCGAGCACCTTGAAAACGATTTGCGATGAAATGTTGTACGGAAAATTTCCAACTACAGCGATCGGCTCACTAAACATTTTCTCGAGAGGCATACGCAAAAAATCCTGCTCGAGGATACGACCACGCAGGTCTCCGAAGTGGATGTTGAGATAGTCGACACTTTCAGGGTCAATCTCCACCACATGCGTTTCGAACTCGGTGCGCTGAAGCAAATAGGTTGTTAGCGCGCCCATGCCAGGACCAATTTCCAGCACTTTTTTGTACGCACCGTGCAGCGTAATTTCATCGGCAATGCGCTGACAGATTTCGGTGTTTTTTAGAAAGTGCTGCCCGAGGGCCTTTTTGGGTTTTACGCTCATGTGTCGGAAAGAGCGCGAAAGATATAGCCATCGCGCGACAAATATTCGAGACTGTGCTCAAGCGCATAGAGCATATTCGTTGAGGCTTTCAGACTGTCGTGAAATACGACGATGCTTCCGTGAGTGACATTGTTGATCACGTTTTCAAAGCATTGCTGCGGAGAATTGTTGCTATCAAAATCGGCGCTTAGCACATCCCACATCACGAGCTGAAAATGATTTTTGAGCGCGTTCACTTGCGCGGGTGTGATGCGGCCGTATGGCGGTCGAAAGAGATTTGAAGTAATAGTCTTTCTTGCGCGAAGCACATTGCGCAGGTAAGCTATTTGGCTGGTCTTCCATCCATCGGGATGATCATAGGTGTGATTGCCGATAGCATGTCCTTCTAATGCGATGCGCGAGAATAATGTAGCGTTTGCTTCTGTGTTTTTGCCTAAACAAAAAAAGGTAGCTTGTGCTTTGTATCGCTTCAGTATGTCGAGCGCTGCCTCTGTAACTCCAGGAGTAGGCCCATCGTCGAAGGTGAAGTAAACCTCGCGTTGCGTGGTAGGCACATGCCAAAGCAAATCTTTGGCGAGTGGTTTCAGTAGCGAAGGTGTTTTGACGAGATACATCAGTCGAGCGGATGCGCAAGTACGCACGAGGATTTTCCTGCTACCACTTTTCCATCCTTATTAAACGCTTCGAATAAAATGACGTAAATGCCAATAGGAGCTTTCGTTCCGTCATCAGAAATACCATCCCACGAAATGCGTGCTTCATTACCCAGCAGGTCGTTTTGCATGAGATAGCGAATATGCAATCCTTCGCTATTGTATACATTCAGATTGCCAACAAAACCGGCCTCTTCCATCCGAATTGAAAACGTCACCACGTCGTTGTACCCATCATTGTCTGGTGAGAATATTTCCGGGTCTACTCCAATTTCAGTGGTAACACTTCCTGTTGTGACCGCTTGTGAATTAACTATGCCTGGTGTTGCAAAGCCTGCACTCTCTGCGGCGCTGTGCCAATTTGTTGCATCATTGGAGGCACGGTTGTAATCGATGCGCTCGAGCGATACACCGTCGGTGGTGTTGAGCAGTGGAAAATGAAAGTCGCTATTGTATGCAACTTCATCGCAAACACTTTCATCTGCCAATAGCAAGTAGGCGATGTCATCGGAAGAAAAGTCCGACATACCTTTTACTTTCCAGACCGCAGTAGCGTTCGTGTTTGAATAGAAGTCGGGAAGTTCGCGTCCGTTTCGCGCCAGCACGAGAAAGGATGCCGGCATAAGTAACAAGTTGCGAGTTGTAATAAAGTCGGGCGTATTCATTTCGCCATTCGTCGCATCGGCAATGGAACAACTATCAAGCGAAACGGCATGTGATGAGCGATTGTAGATTTCGATGAAATCACTTCCGCCTTCGTATGGATCATAGAGAATCTCATTGATGATTACTTCACCCTCAACCGGTTTTTGCGGTAAAGCGAAAGAACCATTGATATCCATTGTGGTATTACTCCAGCAGTCTGCTATGCCCTGTAAGTTGAAGGAATAAATTGTATTCTCGCTCATGGTTCCAAACGTAAGAACCAGTTCATTGTATTCTTCGCCACTTAAGTAGGCCGAAGTAGCATCTGCCACACTTCCATCTACTGTCCATTGCATGATATTCAAACCGGGTTGCAGCAGTGGCTCGTCAAACACAAGGGTTATTGCGTTTTCCGGCTCTGATAATACATGTAACAGTTGCGGCGCTTCGATATCAATAGTTCTGTCAAGCACACTGTTCGTTCTTCCCGCACTGCTTCCCTGATAGCGCTCGCATGCTCTCCAATTATCGGAGCTGTTGCATGGATCGTCGGGGTTAATGCGCTCCATCGACCAGCCACCGTCGTCTTTGTCAGGATTGTTGTAATAGTCCAAGGAATAAGAAATGGTTTCCAGTGTATCGTTTTCTAAGATCAAACGAATGGTTGTACCATCATCTGTAAGAGCAGGAAACCCATCCATGAAAGCGACGTTGGGATAAGCAAAAAACTGTATCGGGTCGCTGTCGCTGTCTGTGATGATGAGGAATGAATCGGGCTGCAGAAGTACCTGTGATGTGAAAAATCCATTGTTCACTTTTAAATCTGTGAGGTCGAGCAGTTGATTCGTTCGATTGAAGATTTCAATAAACTCTTCTGATGGACTGGCTGTTTGGTCGCCGTTGCTTCCATCGGCCATAATCTCATTGATGATGATGTCACCTTGCGATGGTACAACTCCTATTGCAAAGGGAATGTTGACGTCAGCAATGATGTTCCCACTACAATCTGCAATTCCATTCAGAACGAGGGTGTAGATATTGGAAGCTGAAATGGGCAATGCCAATGTCAACGTCAATGAGTTGAGTTGTGCCGACCATTCACCACCAATGATGCTATTGAAAGGAAGAACATCCCAGGCAGGAATACTCCAGCCCGTTGTGTCCATTATTTCGGAGAATGTCAATTGAATCGTTTCCTCATCGATTACCTCGAGTGCCAAAGCGATGGGAGCAGTAGTGTCGCCCGGCAGGTTGATGATCGAGTTCACACTTCCCGGTGTTCCGCCTGACGGAGAAATACTTTCACGCCAGCTCGATAAACCACAGTTGTTTTGCGAGCTGCTTCTTTCCAGCGACCAACCACCATCGCGCTTAACGACTGTTTCAAACCAGTCGTCGCTATACACCACGATATCGATAATCTGATTGTTGTCGTTTATTAGCGTTAGACTATCGCCTGTGTTGGTTAGCGCTGTAAACGATGGTATGCCAAGTACCTCACCGAAGCTTTCGAATAATGCCACGTTGTCCATGTCGCACAGTATCACGTATCCACCCGGTACGATGGTAAAATCAGGAAGAATTTTTTCGGTCGTCGAATTCACGAATTTCCACCCTTGAAAATTGAAAGCGTTTTCTGTGTCTTGATTGAATAGCTCCACGAATTCAGCTTCAGGCAATCCGACAGCCGGAGTGGGATCAGCGAGAATTTCGTTGAAAACAACATCGCCATATTCGGCTTGCACAGGCTGGAAATAATTGAATCCAACGACATCGGATGCAGTCATCACGTTGCCTGATGCATCGGCGATTTGTTGCACCTCGAGTTCGTAATCGATGTTAGGCAGAAATGCCGGTGTTGTGAGATGAACCAGCGCCGAATTAACTCCGTCGATGGTTGCAACAATAGCGGGACCAATATTGGGTATGTTATAATGAACGAGATTAGTCGCCGAAGCAGTGCTCACAGGCTCATTGAAGAGCACATCCAGAGTGGTTAAGGAAGTTGCGGTTACGGATACTACACTAGGCGCTGTAGTATCGACTTCGATGGGCCCAACATAGAAGTTGTCGAACGCAATGTTGTTGGCATTGCTGGTTGTGTATTTGTTGATGAAGCCAAAGTAAGTGCCGCTATCACTGCTGTTATCGTTGATGGCTGCTTCCGTCGAATAGTTTAGACCACCATTGAAATCAGTCTCAATAATCCAGTTAGCGGAAGCGTCGCGTGTAACGCGAACACTTGCTTCAAATGAGCTGGCAATCGAAGTAGTTCCGGAGGCGATGAGGTTTATGCCTGCTCCGTCGTCATAGTACAATCGAATGACATCGTTAGAAAGCGCTTCTCCAAACAGCAGGAAATATCCGGAAACACCTGCGCTTCCCGTTCCGATATAACTTGTGATGGGACCATCGGCAGTAATGTAAACCCTTGTTTGATTATTGTCGCTTCCCGAGAAATTCTGATCAATTGAAAATCGCCACTCCATACTCGTGGTGCTCGAAATCGAGCTGTTTGTATAAAGCGCTGACATATTATTTGCGCTCGCTGCTGTATTGTTCAACTGGAGAATACCTCCTGCAACCGAATAAACGTCGGTATTCCCCAACCACGTTGGGTTCGAATTGAAATCCCCATCCGAAAAATCATCTTGCCATTGGGCGTTAATAACGCCGAAAAACGCTAACCACAAGATTGCGGATAATGCAATTGCTTTCATACTTCAAACATACAATATGCTGTCATTTCAGCTTAGTTTCGAACCCAAAATAATATACATGAAAGTTGCTGTAGT
The DNA here is from genome assembly GCA_027488435.1 of Flavobacteriales bacterium. Lineage (GTDB taxonomy): Bacteria > Bacteroidota > Bacteroidia > Flavobacteriales_D > Sanyastnellaceae > JAIBBG01. The sequence goes on along the minus strand of JAIYBR010000170.1, from coordinate 7,169 downwards.
AGGCGCCACAGGTTTGGTGGGTACGAAAATGCTTGAAGTATTAGCCGAGCATAATTTTCCTATAACAGAATTAATTCCGGTGGCTTCCGAAAAATCAGTAGGCAAGACCATCGAATGGCAAAACAAATCGTGGCAAGTTGTTTCCATGACCGATGCCATTGCCGCGCGTCCGGCCATCGCACTGTTCAGTGCGGGTGGAAGCACCAGTTTGGAATGGGCTCCCAAATTTGCCGAAGTTGGAACGGTCGTCATCGACAATTCCTCGGCGTGGAGAATGGACCCGAGCAAGAAACTAATTGTACCTGAAATTAACGGGGATACACTTACCCCTGAAGATAGAATCATTGCAAACCCGAACTGCTCAACCATTCAAATGGTGATGGTTCTGCAGCCGTTGCATCAGTTGTATAAGGTGAAGCGTGTTGTTGTTAGCACTTATCAAAGTGTAACCGGAACGGGTAAGAAAGCGGTTGATCAACTCATGAACGAGCGCTTGGGTATGGAAGGAGAAATGGCCTACCGTTATACCATCGATCTCAATCTGATTCCTCAAATCGATGTATTCATGGACAATGGCTACACCAAAGAGGAAATGAAAATGGTGAACGAAACGAAGAAGATTATGGACGACGATTCCATTCGTGTTACCGCCACATGTGTGCGCGTCCCGGTCATGGGTGGGCACAGCGAGTCCGTTAACATTGAGTTCGAGAATGCTCCTGATTTGAATGAAGTTCGCAGCGCACTGAGCTCGTTTTCGGGAATAACTCTGTTGGATGAGCCAACGAATTTTGAATATCCGATGCCTCTCATTCATGCACATAACTCTGATCAGGTTTTTGTCGGTCGGCTGCGCTTGGATGAATCGAATCCCAATACGCTCAATTGTTGGATCGTAAGCGACAACTTGCGAAAAGGGGCTGCTACCAATGCCGTACAGATAGCCAAACTGATTCTTAGTCGCGGCTTAACAAAAGTATAACCCAAGGTTTTTCACGTTCTTTTTGTTAACTAACAATGAATAATAAGTAGAAGTTCACTACCCTTCAACTTGTTAGCTAACCTGGTTTTTCTCAGCATTACAAGAGTGATGCAATGCTGCGTGGGAAGCGAACAGGAATCACTTACCCGTTGTTATACATTTGGAACCTTCGTCACCTGGAAATGACGACAAACCTGTAGGAAATTTATGAGTAGTGGAAAATGGATGGGCCTCATGCTTCTCGGTATGTTGGCTGCCGCAAGTATCACATGGTTGGCAATGAAACCGGCCTTGGATGCAAAGAAGAAGGAATCTTTGGTCAACACTAATAATGAGTTGGCAATAACGCACACGGACTTGCCGTGTGATGATGTCTCTATTATTCGTGATAACTCGCCTTCTCTTACAAAGCCATTTTTATATGCCGATGTGAGTTGCGAAAGCGATGCGCTTCAGTCGTTGAAACAAGATCTAACATCATTCATTGATAGTCAGAAAACATCCGGAAAAATTTCCCGCGCTTCTGTTTACTACAAAGAGCTGAATTCACTTCATTGGACCTCGGCTTATGGTGAGCAGCAATACTACCCCGGTAGTATGCTGAAGGTGCCGTTGTTGATGACGATTCTTAAACAGGTTCAACGCGATAAATCTTTGCTGGAACGGAAACTACAGTTTCAATCACCGAATAAATTATCGGTGTTTGTCCCAGTCCAAAACCCCATGCAGGTTGGCAATTTCTACACTGTTCAGGAATTGCTCGAGCGAATGATTCTTCATAGTGACAACGATGCGACAAGTTTACTTTTCACAGTTTACAACAAGGAACTGTATGATGATTTGTTTTTAAAACTGTCTATACCTGTCCAAAATGCGGATGATGTGTACTATCAGATTTCACCATCCGACATGGCGAAGTTTTTCCGAGTGCTCTACAATGCTTCGTATTTAAGCTCTCTTTACTCGGAGTATTCGCTCAATCTTCTGACGAAGTCAGATTTTAGACAAGGTGTTATACAAGGAATCCCTTCCGGCACGCAGGTTGCGCACAAGTTCGGCGAACGTTTCACCGCCGGAAGTGATGTGCAGCTACATGAAACGGCAATTGTGTATCGCGGTTCTGCAGCTTTCATAATTACCATCATGACAGAGGGAAAAAACTTCAATGACCTATCAGGTGTAATCGGTGCCTTGAGTAAAATCTGCTTTGAACAGAAAAGGGCGCAGGCACCTTTATCCAACTCACACAAAGCACTTCATACCTTGGCGCTTATTTCACAGTTGATCCCGTGGTTGCCTCTCGCTCTGTGCTCAAGATGGATAATTGACCCTGTGGGTTTTCGGCCATCAAAATCATACCGGCACTTTCTACTCCTTTAATCGCACGAGGAGCCAGATTTGCGAGGAAAAGCACATGTTTCCCGATTACATCTTCTGGTGTGTAATGCTCGGCTATTCCGGAGACAACGGTTCGCTTATCGACTCCTGTATCAATCGTAAGCTTCAAGAGTTTCTTGGTCTTAGGCACCGCTTCGGCAGCCAACACTTTTACAATGCGCAAATCAAGTTTCTGAAACGTTTCGAAATCGATCGTGTCTTTTATGGGCTCAATCGTCGCAGTATTCTCGGCCTGTCGTTGAGCTAATTTTTCTACTTGCGCAGCCACTGTTTCGTCTGTAATCTTTTCAAATAAAATGGGAAGCTGACCTATCGTATGACCCGATGAGATTTGCTCACGTTGGATTACTTCATCCCATGTGCGAGGGTTAATCTGCAAGGCATCTGCGATTTTGCCCGAAGTAAATGGAAGAAACGGACTCAGCGCCGCGGCCGCATCGGCTACCATATTTAAGCATGCGTAAAGAATGCGTGCAGTGGCCTGCGGGTCGGTCTTCATCAACTTCCAGGGCTCGGTTTCGGTTAGCAACTTGTTGCCCGCGCGTGCAATGTTCATGGCCTCGGCCAGCGCTTCTCTAAACTTAAATTGCTCAATCGCTTTGCCCACGGCTTCATAAGCGCGACGAGCTTCTGTTGCCGCTGCTTGCTCTGCTTCAGTTGGAGTTCCGCTTATCTCCGGCACAGTTCCGCTGTAGTATTTGTGCATGAGCACGAATACGCGATTCACATAGTTGCCCAAGATATCGGCTAGTTCGTTGTTCACGCGGTCACGGAAATCCGTCCAGGTAAACTCACTGTCTTTCTGCTCCGGCATGATTGAGCAAAGCACGTAACGCATTTCGTCTTGACGTCCTTTGAAGTCTTCCAGGTATTCATGCAGCCACACCGCCCAGTTGCGCGAAGTTGAAATTTTGTCGCCTTCCAAATTCATGAATTCATTCGCAGGAACATTGTATGGAAGAATGAAACCGCCGTGTTCTTTGAGTATGATGGGGAAGATGATGCAGTGAAAAACAATATTGTCTTTGCCAATGAAATGAATTAGGCGAGATTCATCACTCTTCCAGTAATCTTCCCAGTTCTTGCCATTTTTCTCGGCCCAAACTTTCGTGTTGGTGATGTAGCCGATTGGCGCATCGAGCCATACATACAGCACTTTGCCGTCGGCCCCGGCAACCGGCACGGGTACACCCCATTCCAGGTCGCGTGTCATGGCGCGGCTTTGCAATCCTCCGTCTACCCAGCTCATGCATTGACCCACCACATGGGCTTTCCACTCTTTCGGGTCATGGTGTGGTTTATCCTGGTATTCTCCTTTTCCGATGTAATCGCGAATCCACGATTCGTGATGCGCCATGGGTAAATACCAGTGCGATGTTTCCTTCAATACTGGCTTGCTGCCGCTCAAGGTCGATTTAGGATCTATCAACTCCAGCGGACTTAATGAACGTCCACATTTCTCGCACTGATCGCCATAGGCTTTGTCGCTGGAACAATTGGGGCAAGTGCCCGTAATGTAACGGTCGGCCAAAAATTGCTTCGCTTCTTCGTCGTAATACTGCTGCGATGTTTCCACTTCAAAACTTCCCTGCGCTTCGAGCTTTTTAAACACCTCTTGCGACATTTCGCGGTGTTCATCCGATGAAGTGCGATGATACTCGTCGAACGAAATTCCGAAATCAGCAAACGCCTTCTTCATCAATTCGTGATAGTAGTCGACGATTTCGCGCGGAGTTTTTCCCTCTTTTTTCGCCCGAAGTGTAATGGCAGCACCATGCTCATCACTTCCACATATGAACGCAACGTCTTTGCCTTTCATGCGCAGGTATCGCACGTATATGTCGGCATTCAGATAAGCCCCTCCAATATGTCCAATGTGCAAAGGGCCGTTGGCATAGGGCAGGGCAGAAGTTACGAGGTATCGTTTCGGTTCGCTCATTACAGTGTGTTGAGAGGGACGTGTAAAACTACGCCCCGGGTTGTGCTGCTCGTCTCGCTGGAGGGTGCAGATTTGGAGCGCAAGATAGTTTCGAGATGGTATTCCAGATTCCTCCTTTTCTAAAATCAGGCGATTGCATTGGCATCGCAGCTACAGCGCGTTGGGTGAGCGCAGAACAGTTGCAGCCCGCCATCGATCGCTTCACCTCGTGGGGGCTTCGCGTGAAGGTAGCTTCAAATGTGTTGAATCCCAATTTTCAGTTGGCGGGGACCGCCGAAGAAAGAACATTCGGACTGCAAGAGCTATTAAACGATGACGATGTGCAAGCCGTCATTATCGCTCGCGGAGGTTATGGAACGGTGCACACGATTGACATGCTCGACTTTTCACGCTTTGAAAAAAAACCGAAGTGGATTGCAGGTTACAGCGATATAACGGTGCTGCACGCGCATCTTAATAGCCGGGGCATTGCGACGATACACTCCACCATGCCTATTTCATTCCCCGATGCAACAGAAATGGCTATCGAGAATTTGCGGAGGTCTCTGTTTGGTGAGTTGAGCGAATTCACATCGACTGAAATGGCTCAAGTAGCCGAAGTGAGTGGATGCGTTTTTGGAGGCAATCTTTCTGTATTGTATAGCCTGAATGGAAGCGATTCTTGGCGTAAAACAGCGGATGTGATTTTATTCATAGAAGATGTTGACGAAATGCTCTACCACCTCGATCGCATGTTGTGGGGTTTGCTTCGCTCGGGAATGCTTTCGAATGTTAAAGCCATTGTTTGCGGGGGATTCACGCAAATGAAAGACAATACCAAGGCGTTTAGCTTCCCGGCTGATAACCCATGGGGAGTAGATGAGCGTGCCATTATCCGGGCGCTTGCAGGAAGGCTACAAGTGCCTGTTGCATTCGGGTTTCCGGCCGGGCACCTCAGCGATAACCGCGCATTTTACTTGGGTCGGAAGGCTTCCTTGCAGATGGCTAATGGCTACCCCGTTATGCGCTATCAACAACCCTGACCAATAAGTTTCCGACGATTGTGCTTGTGTGAACCTGATTTATACCGATTTTAGCCAATGGCAACAACAGGAATTGTCTGCTTGTAAATGAGACAGTAAGTGGCGTTTCACACCCTCGAAATAGAAGACGAATACGATTTTGAGATCATCGGTGTAAGTAGCCATGAAAAAGACTATCGCCTGGCTTGGTCGCTCAACAAAACCCTCGATTGGCGCCTTGTGCGCATCGCAGATGCAGTAGTTGAAGGAAAGCGCTCCACTACGCATCACGCCCGGTTTCGTTGGATGCACCCGGTTGATCAAACCGTGTTCACCTTGATCGATAACAAAACACCTGAAGGCACTCTCATGCCCGATTTGACACAGTTCGATTACCTCTTGAAAATTGAACGGCCTGTTGAATCTACCATGAAGAAGCTGCAAGAAGGCTTACGTAAAAATGACTTCGTGCTGGCGTTCCAGCTGCAAGAAGTCGACAAGTTAAAATTTAAAGACCACCTGCTCGACGAGAACAGGTAACAAGCCAATATGAACAAGACAAAAACAGTAGCAACGATAGGTCCCAGCAGCATCTCCAAGGAAGTGCTGATGCAAATGATTAAAAATGGACTCGATGTAGCCCGTCTCAATTTTTCTCACGGGTCATACGAAGATCATCAGAAAGTCGTAGACACGATTCGTGAGATAAACAAAGAGCTTGGGGCGAATACCTCTATGCTGGCCGATTTGCAAGGCCCAAAACTGCGCGTAGGCGAAATGGAAAACGGTTGTGTGAATATCGTAACCGGAAATAAGATTACGATTTCAACTACTAAGCAAATTGGTACCGACAAAATTATTTACACCAACTACAAGGAGTTTGCACAAGACGTGAAGGCCGGTGAAACCGTGCTTCTCGATGACGGTAAACTGGCTCTTCGTATTCTATCCACCAACAGCAAAGACACGGTGGAGTGCGAAATCATTCAAGGTGGTCCGCTTTCTTCCAAGAAAGGATTGAACTTGCCCAACACGAAGGTTTCATTGCCTTCGCTTTCTGAGAAGGATTTAGCCGATCTCGAGTTCGCGCTCAACAATGATATTGACTGGATCGGACTTTCATTCGTGCGAAACGCTGAAGACGTGGTTGCTCTCAAGGAAATTATCGCACGCGCAAACAAGCACGCCAAAGTGGTTGCGAAAATTGAAAAGCCTGAGGCTGTTGATCAAATCGACGACATCATCCGCGAGACCGATGCTGTCATGGTTGCACGTGGTGACCTGGGTGTGGAAATACCCTTGGAGCGTGTACCGCTCATCCAAAAGAAAATCGTGAAGAAGTGTGTTTCTGCCGCGAAGCCGGTTATCGTTGCAACGCAGATGATGGAAAGTATGGTTACCAATATGACACCTACACGTGCAGAGGTAACTGATGTAGCCAATGCCGTGCTCGATGGCGCCGATGCTGTGATGCTCAGTGGCGAAACTTCCGTAGGAAAGTATCCGGCTGAAGCAGTGCGCATCATGAACAACATTATTACCGAGGCAGAGACATACGGGGGTATTTATTACCACGAGGAAATGCCTAATGAAGTTGACATGACACGCTTTATGACCGACAGTGTGTGCTACAGTGCGTGCCGCCTCGCGGCCAGAGTTAATGCGTCGGCATTAGTTACAATGTCGTTTAGCGGATATACCGGTTATCGTATTTCCAGCTGGCGCCCCAATGCCAATGTATTTGTGTTCACCAGCAATAAGAAGATTTTGACGCAAATGAATCTCGTTTGGGGCGTGCATGCATTTTTCTATGACAAGATGGTCAGTACCGACCAAACCATTGCCGATA
>JAIYBR010000066.1 GCA_027488435.1 Flavobacteriales bacterium | reverse complement strand
TGGGCACTTGGGCCTTGTCGTGCGCATAGTCGGGGTCGGCGGCCCACACGAAGTCGTGCACGTTGGTAGCCTTGAAACGCCAGGTGTTTTTATCGCCCGATTGTGGTTTGAGTTTGGTGCCTTCTGCCACGTAACCACACCCTATTTCATTGGCATTTTGGAGCACACCTGTTCCTGCGATTACATACTTTTTGTCCATTGTGATGTTCACTTCGAAGTCGCCCCACACTCCGTAAAACTCACGTCCGATGTAGGGGTTGGCGTGCCAGCCGCGTATGTCGTATTCGCACATTTTCGGATACCACTGACTCATGCTGTAGTCGATACCTTCGGAGTTATTGCGCCCTGAGCGACGTATCTGAATGGGCGTTTGTCCCTCGAAGTCGAGTTCGAACGATGCTTTGCCGCCCGGCGCAATTGGCTTAGCTAGAGTTACCTCGAGGATGGTTTCGTTTTCAACTGCAGCGAGTACTTTGCCATCTTGCTGAATGCGTGTAACGTGCAGGTAGCCGTATTCTTCGGGTTTTAGTTTAGAGATGCGATCCGATACACGTCCATCCGGATCAACGATAGTGCGCGAGCGCACATCCATCGCACTTCCCGGCTGAAAGGCGTTGTTATAGAGGTGAAAGAACACCGTCGTGATTGCATCGGGTGAGTTGTTGGTGTAGATGAGTCGTTCCTTGCCAGCATAACGATGATTTGTATGATCAAGGTTTACATCAATGGCGTAATTAACGCGCTGTTGCCACGAGGCTTGCTGGGCTGCTGTATGTAACGCAGCAGAAAGGCATACTACTAAAAATCCGATTATTCGCATAGGAAGGTATTGAGGCCGTGAAGGTAGAAAGGAAATATACATAGCACCACCATCCGCATTGTCAAGGAGTGATTTCCCTCCCACTTTAATCCCTACTTTTGCATCCTATTTATACAACATGGAAATACTGGGTAAAGTGAAAATCGTCCGCGAGGAGCAAACCTTTCCAAGCGGTTTTACCAAACGCGAATTCGTAATTACGACTGAGGAGCAATATCCTCAAGACATTTCTTTCGAACTGCTCAAGGAAAAGTCGAGTCTTATCGCTCCGTTCAATCCGGGCGATCGCATCAAAGTTTTCTTCGACATCCGCGGACGCGAGTACCAGGGCAAGTACTACAATAGCCTCGTTTCCTGGAAAATTGAAGGACAGGGCAGCGATGCTTCTGCTCAGCCGGGGCCGCCTATGCCGCCTCCCATGCCGCCAACAGCTGCCGAAATGGAAGACGATCTTCCTTTCTAAGCACAACAACACAACACCTATTGGAATTTACTGAACTCAATCTGCATAGCCAACTTCTCGAGGGTATTCTCTCGATGAACTATAAAAATGCAACGCCCATTCAAGAGAAAAGCATACCTGTTATTCTCTCGGGCAAAGACCTAATCGGCATAGCGCAGACAGGCACAGGGAAAACGGCGGCTTTCGTGTTGCCTATTCTTAACATGATCATGGACAAGCCCGATCACGTGGGCCCGCAAGCATTGATCATTGTGCCCACCCGTGAGTTGGCATTGCAAATCGACCAGGCAGTAGAGGCCTATTCCTATTTCACCGGAACTTCTTCGGTGGCTATTTATGGCGGTGGCGACGGACAGGATTTTTACCAGGAGAAAATGGCCATCGTGAATGGTGTCGATATCATTATCGCCACACCCGGCCGACTCATATCGCACATGAACGTGGGTCATGTCGATTTTTCGAAGTTGCGCTTCCTCATTCTCGATGAAGCCGACCGCATGCTCGACATGGGTTTTCAACCCGATTTGTTCCGCATCATTCGCGCGGTGAATGAAGACCGCCAAACACTCATGTTTTCGGCAACCATGCCCCAAGGCATTGCGCAGCTGGCGAAAACGTTCATGCGTGAGCCCGAACAAGTGAGCATCGCTATTTCGAAGCCTGCTGAAAAAGTGAAGCAGGGAGTGTACATGGTGCACGACGCGCAAAAGCTTTCGCTGATGTTGCACATTCTGCGAGATGAATCACGCAAGGATCAATGCATCATCGTTTTCTGTTCTCGCAAGCATGCGGTGAGCGCCCTGCATCGAAAGCTCGTGCAGGCAGGCGTGCAGGCCGATCGTATTTCGAGCGACCTCGAGCAAGATCAACGCGAAGAAGTGATGCGTCGCTTTCGCAATAAGCAAATCAATGTGTTGGTCGCAACCGACGTAATCAGCCGAGGTATTGACGTCGATGGTATCGATATGGTGGTCAACTTCGATGTACCTCGTGATGCAGAGGATTATGTTCACCGTATTGGTCGCACTGCCCGCGCACAACGCAGCGGAGAAGCACTCACCTTAGTTTCACCCGAAGATGTGAGAGGCTTCCGACGCATCGAAAAGCTGATCGAAAAATCTATTGATGTAATTCCGTTGCCCGCATCACTCGGACCGGCTCCTGAATTTCCCAAGGACTCGCCACGGCCTGCGGGTAAGAGACCATTTCACGGCAAGAGGAGACATTAAAAGTGACCAATGATCAATGACAAATGACTAATGATTCGTCCTTCGTCCTTCGCCCTTCGTCCTTCGCCCCTCGCCCTTCGCCCTTCGCCCTTCACCAGGCTCCTGTCTATGCGCTTTCCGAAGGGATCGATAGCGAACAGATTTTCACAGGAGGTGGAGATAGAATAGTTGCTCTTTGGGATTTAGAATCGGGCAACCAACTCCCGTTTTCTGTTCGCACCGATGCTCCGATTTATTCGTTGTTCTTTTATGTCCCAACCCAAATGCTCTTTGTCGGTTGCAGCAATGGTAAGTTACACGCCATCGACTTGCTTTCTAAGCAGGAAAAGCAAGCTTGGAGTCTAGATGCCAAAGGTGTTTTTGATTTGAAATGGGATAAATCACATAATCGCTTGCTGGTCGCAGGTGGCAGCGGAATTCTAACGGTGCTTGACCTTTCCGAGTTAAAGGTTTTGCGTTCTGTACCTCTTTCCGATGGCAAACTCAGACGGGTGGCTATTCATAAGACTGGTCATCTGCTGGCAGTAGCCGACAATTCCGGTCCGGTTCACGTGCTCGATGCAGATACCTATCAAACCATCGAGACCATCCATTCGCATACCGATGGTGCAACGGCAGTGGCCTGGCATCCGTCGAAACCGGTTCTTGTGAGTGGGGGTAAGGATGCCTTCATTCGATGTCATTCCATAGGCGACGAATTCAAACAAATACTGTCCTTCGCTGCTCACCAGTCAACCATCTACGATATTGTATATCACGATAACGTTAGTTGTTTCGTTTCGTGCAGCCGCGATAAGACAATCAAATGGTGGGATCCGCTCACTTTCGATCCGCTGCACAGGGTGGGGCATGCAGAGGGCGGCCACAAGCATTCCGTCAATCGATTGTTAACAGCAGGCTCTCATCTCATCACTGCCAGCGACGATCGGCAGGTGCTTGTTTTTGGTGCATAATTTCGCGTTTTTTCGCCCGCTCCCTCTTTTACCTTCGCAGCAAGTTCATACTATGTCTCAACCGTCTATTCCTAAAGGTACGCGCGACTTTTCACCCGAGGTGATGGTCCGACGCAATTATATATTCAATACAATCCGAACCGTATTTCAACGCTACGGTTATATGCCGCTTGAAACGCCGTGTATGGAGAATGTGGAGACACTCACCGGTAAATATGGCGATGAAGGCGATAAGCTGATTTTCCGTATTCTCGACAGCGGCGATTATCTGAAGTCAGTTTCCGACGAGACGCTGCAGCAGCGACAATTGAACTCCGTTACCAAGATGATTGCAGAGAAGGCACTCCGTTACGATCTGACTGTTCCATTTGCGCGCTTTGTGGTCATGAATCAGAACGCCATTGCGTTTCCGTTTAAGCGCTATCAGATTCAGCCGGTATGGCGCGCCGATCGTCCGCAAAAAGGCCGTTACCGCGAGTTTTATCAGTGTGATGCCGACGTGGTCGGTAGCGATAGTTTGCTGAATGAAGTTGAATTGGTGCAAATTTTTGATGATGCCCTTTCAATGCTTCGTGTGCCCGCTATCATCAAAATAAACAACCGAAAAATATTGCAGGGCGTTGCCGAGATCGCGGGTGTCTCAGACCGCATGATGGAGATGACAATTGCCATCGATAAACTTGATAAGGTAGGCGAGGAGGGCGTAGTGAAGGAATTGACCGAACGAGGATTTGCAGAAACCGCCATTCAAATCATTCGAGGCTTGTTTTCACTTTCAGGAAGTAACGAGGAGCGACTTTCTATCTTGCAGCAATTGCTTTCTCAATCGGAGGCCGGCATCAAAGGAATAGAGGAGCTTCGTTTTGTGATGGAGCGCGTTCAGGAAATAGGATTGAAAACAACATTGCTTGAGTTGGATGTCACCTTGGCACGTGGCCTTAATTATTACACTGGCGCCATTTTCGAAGTGAAGGCGACAGGTGTTCAGATGGGCAGCATTTGTGGTGGAGGTCGATACGATGATTTAACCGGAATCTTTGGTTTAAAGGGCGTGTCGGGTGTGGGCATTTCTTTTGGAGCCGATCGAATCTACGATGTAATGTCTGAGCTGAATTTGTTTCCTTCGAATGCGATGCAGAGCACTAAGGTGTTGTTTGCCAATTTCGGAGAAAGGGAAGAACGTTATTGCATGCAATTGCTTCGACGATTGCGCGATGCGAGTATCAACGCCGAGATTTATCCTGAAAGTGCGAAGATGAAAAAGCAGTTCAAATATGCCGATGACAAACACATTCCATTCGTTGCCGTTGTGGGTGATGAGGAAATGAGCAATCAAGTGGTTTCGCTCAAGAATATGCTGAGCGGTGAACAGACTCAACATACGGTGGAAGAACTGATCGAAAAACTGCTCTCCTGATTGACTCATGAATTATAAGAAACTGCAGCAAGAAGATATTGCCATGTTCGAGACATTACTCGAGCCTGCTCGTGTATTACTCGATGATGAAACACGCAACGCATATGGTCACGACGAAACCGAGGATCTCGTTCATCCGCCGGAGGTAGTATTGAAGCCAATCAACACAGCTGAAGTAAGCGCAATTCTCAAGTATTGCAACACGCAATGCATACCTGTAACACCAATTGGTGGTCGAACCGGATTAAGCGGTGGCGCGTTATGTGTGTATGGTGGGGTTGGCCTTAGCATGGAGAAGATGAACCATCTTGTAGAAATAGACGAACTCAATCTACAGGTAACTGTTCAGCCGGCTGTCATTACACAAGTGTTGCAAGAAACCGTTGCAGCCAAAGGGTTGTATTATCCACCCGATCCAAGTAGTCGTGGTTCGTGTTCTATTGGAGGTAATTTGGCGGAAAATGCCGGGGGCCCAAGAGCGGTGAAATATGGTGTTACCAAAGATTTTGTGTTGAATCTGGAAGTTGTGATGGCCAATGGAGATGTTATTAAGACCGGAGCAAACACATTGAAGAACTCAACGGGTTACAATCTCACCCAGCTCATGGTCGGCAGCGAAGGTACACTTGGTGTTATCACGCAGGCGGTTCTTAAACTTGTGCCTCTTCCTAAACACAATTTACTCATGCTGGTGCCTTTTTATGATGCCGCAAAAGCATGTGAAGCGGTAAGCGCCATCTTCCGCGCGGGAATTATTCCAAGCGCACTTGAGTTCATGGAGCGCGATGCCATCGACTGGGTATTGCGTTTTGTTGATGATGTGCATGTGCCTGTTGAGCCTTCCATTCAAGCGCATTTGCTCATTGAAGTGGACGGAAATCACGTTGATGCGCTTATGGCAGATTGCGAGGTGATATCGAATGTAGTGCAGGAATATGGTTGTGGTGAGATATTATTTGCAGACGATGAAGCTCAGAAGAATCAGTTGTGGAAGTTGCGTCGGAAAGTAGCCGAAGCAGTGAAATCAAACAGTGTATATAAGGAAGAAGATACCGTGGTGCCGCGATATCAATTGCCGATGCTTTTGAAAGGCGTGAAAGAAATTGGCGCACGCTTCGGGTTTCAATCGGTTTGTTATGGACATGCAGGCGATGGCAATTTGCACATCAACATCATTCGCGGAGAACTAACGGAAACGCAATGGAATGACGAATTGCCGGTTGCTATTCGTGAAATTTTCAAGCTATGTGTTCAGCTGGGTGGGACCCTCAGTGGGGAACATGGTATTGGCCTGGTTCAGCGCGATTATATGGACATTGCGTTTGGTGCCGCAGAGCTGAGTCTCATGAGACAAATCAAAGATGTTATGGATCCACATCAAATTTTGAATCCAGGGAAAATAATTCCGGATTTAAACTTTTGAGAATGTGGTCCTTAAGAAAATAATTGACATTTCCGTTCTTTTCTTTTGGGAATTATCAACAAGGTATTATTAACTTGCGCCCGTTCTGAAAGAAATTTCGGAACGTTAGAGTTAGTTGAGTTGAGTCGAACAGACTCAAGACAATTACGATAGTTTTTAGTTTTTCAGTTTAAGCCAGGAAGCCCCGCTATCGAGCGGGGCTTTTTGGTTGCATAAGATTGGCCTAGTGCTGCAGATTCAGAAGTATGGTTACATTTGAAAACACTAAAATCATTTACATGCGCACTTTTTTACTCAGCTTTTTTATAGTCTTCTTCCTTGTCCCGGTCAATTCCGTTGCACAATGCGGCACTGATTCGACTTTGATAACTATGTTTATTACAGTCG
>JAIYBR010000012.1 GCA_027488435.1 Flavobacteriales bacterium | reverse complement strand
TATATCACTTCCATGGGTGGCAATCACTTTGTAATTATGAAGTTCATAAGAGCCAATTGTTCCGAATGGAAAAGCGAATGTGCTTAGGAATAGGATAACAGAAGCTGCTAGAAATAGAGTTTGTTTACGTTGTATCATGAGCAAGAAATGTAGGATGTCAGGATTAGGAAGTGTTGGTATGTAAGAAAGACACCGACTTACATGGTAGTCATTTTCAAGTGCCTCATTTTCCGCACATGGTAACGACGTATTGTAAAATAAGTTCTTCGGTCGGCTTATCAATTTTCGCTTTTGGAGCCATGCGCCTTACATGCTTTCGCCACTCTTCTTCATTATAGGCTGCAGGATTTTTAAGTCCATGACAAGTACTGCATTTTTCCTCATAAAGCATTTTGCCATTCTGAAGCGAGGCCATAGTTGCTCCGGGAAACTTTGCAGATGCTCGTAATGCATCGCTATCAGTCATTGAAATGACTGCTTTCTTCGTAGAACAGGCTGCGATTAGAAGAACGATTGATGCAAGTAGAATTTGTTTTTTCATCGGTTATGCTTTAGCAGATTTGGGCAACAGGAAACTGAAGCGAGTACCTTTACCGGGGTTGGATTCTATTTGAAGCGTTGATTTATGCTTGGCTAAAAATTCAGTGACCAGCACCATTCCGAATCCTCTTCCCTTTTCACGATTTGTGCCGCGTGTAGTGAATTGAACTCCCTTTGTAATATTTTCGATTTGCTCTTTCGTCATGCCAACTCCTGAGTCTTGTATCGAAAATTCAATCGTTGTATCGTTCACTTTCGCTGAAATACTAATCACCCCTTCAATTGGAGTGAATTTGATGGCGTTGGCTATAAGATTTCGAAACACACTGTCAATCATATTGTGATCTACATCAATGACCAATTTTCCGGGTATGTTGAGGTGCATCATCTGATTTTTCGCATTCATAGCATAATCATGACTGCTCAACTGCTGACTTATCAGCCTGTCTACTTCGTATGCAGCGAAACTAACATTCAGCTCATCTTGCTGCGTTCGCGTCCACTGCAACATATTGTCGAGGGTCTCCAATGTTTTGGTTGCATCAATCTTTAAACTATGGAGAAGATTCGCTTGGTCTTCCTGACTCAATGGCATCTGTTCAATTACATCTACAACACCAATTGTCTTTCCGATATCACCTCTTATGTCGTGCGACATCATGCTGAGCAATTTGTCACGCGTGCGAATGCTACCCAGCATGATTCTATTTTGACGATCGTTTTCTGCATTCTTAGCCTTCAATTCATCAAATATGGATTGGTTGAGTCGAATGACCGTAAATAAAATATAAAGACTGAAGAGCAGTGCTCCGGAAAGGTTGATTATCCAGTAGATGTGAATGCCATTGTAGACTAGCTGCACATGATTGCTGTCATGATGAAGTAATAGATAGAGCGGCAAGCTGATAAAACAGGAGAGTATAATATAAGTCGCATATTTTTTTTCTCTCGCATTGAATACAACAAGCGAGCTCAAGGCAAGGGGAATGAGAAAAGCCCAGGCAAATACATGTTCAGAGTATATAACCGTGATACCCATGATAACAGACAATACGTGAATATGTGCTGTGACCTTGGACGCAATGGCAAATCCTGTTCTAAACAACCGAAGATAAATAGGGCAACCAATGGCGAGTGAAAGAGACAGGATAGCAACGGGTAAAAAACCAATTACTATATCAATTATGAAGAGCAACGTTCCAAAAACACCCATTCCAATCAGCAATAGCACATAGAGACGAGCAGTTTTGGTTGCATTCACAGATAGATTATCCGGAATTAATCGGTCTGCTAGTTTTTCGAATCTATGTCGGGACGATAGCATAAAGGCTAGACGAGCTGAGTTTAAGATGCGAAATGTAAGGAAATCCTTTTGAATGCATTGCAAATTGGGTCAAACATTCCCTTGTATCTTGCAGCTCATGAAGAAATGGATAATTGGAGCGTTTGTTTTAATTGCCGGTATATGCGAGTCATGTCGAAAGGCGCATGAAGAGGTTGAGGTTGAAGAGACTCTGTTTACTCCTGTCAGCAATCTGGATAGCGCACTCATATATGTTTCAGACACCGTGCTTTTCTGGTTGGATAGTATGCAGATGGAAAGCGGCCTAATTGCAACAAGTTACCAGAGTAATTTGATTTCACTCTATGATAATGCACTTGCTGTCTGTGCTTTTGTGAGTGCTGAAGAGTTCGGAAGGGCCGAGCACATTTTGCGGTTTTTTAACGCTCGCTTGAACAGTGAAATGCGCTTTGGCGCCGGCGGATATTTTCAATTTCGAAGTTCAGCAGGGCCACAGGGAAATCGTTGGCTCGGCGACAACGCATGGCTGCTTATCGCCATTCACAACTATGAAAATGCCACGGGCGACTATCAATTTTCAGATATGCGTGAAGCTCTGGATTCGTGGATACGAGCTCAGCAGGATGTTGATGGTGGAGTATTTGGAGGCACAGATATCACTGGTTCTGTTATCGGTAAAGTGACAGAAGGGATGATTGATGCATTTAATGCTGTTCAAGGATTTGATGCTTTTCATGAGGGCGTGCTTGCTTATCTGGAACAAGAAAGGTGGGATGCAAATGACCAATTATTGGTTTCTTGGCCTGGCAGTAATTTTTACTATGCACTCGACAATTTTTCATGGGGTTATTGTGCATTTGAAGGTTTTCCCTTCAGAGTGCTGGATGAAGCCGATAGGTTTTTATGCACGCACGACCATCTTCCTTCACAACAGGAAATTCAAGGATATTGCTTTGATGAAGACCGTGATGTTGTTTGGCTGGAAGGAACATCGCAAATGGCAATTGCATTTTTGAAAGCGGGATATCCTGAAAGAGCGAATTCTATTTTACACGAAGTGGCAAAAGCATGCGTGTATGAATCGAATTGGAACAGTATTAAAGGGATTCCATATGCGACAAATTCGGGTACGGGCTATGGTGATGGATTGCTTTGGAATAATGTTGATTCTCAACCTGCCACAGCGGCATGCTGTTGGTTTGTCATGGCCTGCCGAGAATTTGATCCGATGCGATTGAACTATGGCAAAGGGGTTCCCGCAAGCATCAGATTTTGGTAGAATCACCCTTGAGACACAAAACCAATTAGCCCAATTTAGGCTTCCGATTTTTAAAGTCGTGTAACCAATGTGGTTTGAGCCTCAACCCTTTGGTTAGAGATATTCCTTTTCATAGCAGACTTCTCAAAACACACTCAACACTTGATTAATAAAGCGCGGAATACTATTCGGAACAGCGAGGGATATGAATACAATCCCGAATAGTGCGCCCCAGATGTGTGCGTCGTGAGCGATGTTCGATTGCACATTTCTCTTCATAAAGTGCTCTAGTAAGAAGAACACAAAAACGCCAATAAAGGCAGGCATAGGAATAAAGAAGAATGCAATTTCATTGAGCGGAAAGAGCACCATGTAAGCCATGAGAAGCGCACTCACAGCGCCGCTTGCACCAACCGAATTGTATCCATAATTGTCGCCATGCTTGCGCATCGAAGGAAGCGTTGCAGCTGCACCTCCAAGAACATAAAGTCCAATGAACATGGCGCCGCCTTTGGTACTTCCCCAATTCATGGTGAAAATGCTTTCCATAACTCGACCAAATGAGTAAAATACAAACATGTTCAACGCAAGATGAATCCCATCGGCATGCACCAACATGTGTGAAAACAATCGGTAATATTGCTTTTGATGTTTCACCCTATATGGGCTATGCAGCAGTTTTTCGAACAAGCCGGATTGTTCGAATGCCCGCCACGACACAATTATAGTGGCTGCGAGTATGATAAACGTGAGTGGAGTAGATGCCATAATCTAAGTTTGTATTAGCTGGAATGATCTGCTACAATTAGCCATTGTTTGTCCATACATTTCCATAACAAGCTATAATGCCCGGATAGGGTATCGGTTGCGCGATACAATTGCCATTTTCCGATAACATACGCTGAGGAGTCGCCGGTTAATTCCATAGACAAATTGGTAAATTGAAGACGGCCCATCGCAGCGGCGTTTGGGTATCCTTTTTTGTAGTTGTCGAGAGTGGTTTGCCAGCCATAGGTAATGCCTCTTTTTCCGATGAATCGCAATGAGTCGCTATTCCAATAGCCATTCATGTAGTCCTCTATATCTCCACGATTCCATGCCTCTTGTTGCAGACCCATTACCTTCTGTATTTCACCGATGGCATCGGATGGCATCCGTTTAGTGTCATTGCATGAGGCAATGAATAATGCAGAAATGAAAATGACGATGAACTTCATGGCAGTAGTTATATGCGGCCTAAATGTACGAGTTTGGCTGTCGGCCAGTCGATCATAGCATTCTGTAATTCTTCTGAACGGGTCATACTTAGGTTAAAGTCAATTGTACATTCTACCTCGCTGGTCATTGCGTTTTTTTCCATGTCGAGGGCTTTGAGCACCTTCATAATGGAAGGCATATCTCCATATCCAAAAGAAAGTCGATAGCGATCTTGAACCGGACGCACTTCAATAGTTGCGGCCTCAATGCACAGCTTGGCCGTTGTCTTGTAAGCATCTATGAGTCCGCCTGTGCCGAGCTTAGT
The DNA here is from genome assembly GCA_027488435.1 of Flavobacteriales bacterium. Taxonomy (GTDB): domain Bacteria; phylum Bacteroidota; class Bacteroidia; order Flavobacteriales_D; family Sanyastnellaceae; genus JAIBBG01. The sequence continues at coordinate 16,310 of JAIYBR010000012.1, read as the reverse complement.
TCCGCCATAATAGCGAACTACCGCAATCAGAATATTGGTTAGTTCCGCCGATTGGATTTGGCCGAAAATGGGTTTCCCCGCAGTACCGGAAGGTTCCCCATCATCATTAATTCGGTATTTGCTGTAATCCCATCCCAGACGCCATGCGTAGCAAACATGGGTCGCGTTGTGATGTTCTTTCCAAAGAGTATCTATGTGCTCCTTTATTTGGGCTTCCTCCCGGACCGGATAAGCAAACCCCAAATGACGGCTTCCCAGAACGCGATACTGAGAAGTGGTGGAACTTGAAATGGTGCGGTAGGTCGACAATCAGGAAATAGGATTCATCATGACACTAAAGACTGTTATGCTGTTGGGATCGCGGTCGAAGTAAAGTTTGTCGAGCGCTCCCAATATGTTCTTAGCCCTGAAATAGGAGGTGTGCAGTATGTTTTCTCCTTTGAGGTTCCATTGAATTGTAAAGCTGCTTTCTGCTTCTTTGTAGTTTTTCACGTAGTCGAGCATCTGCTTGAGGGCTTCTGTTCGTGTTTCGCCATTACAAGAATGAAAAAGGAAGCTTTGGTTGTGCGAAGGATTGATGGTAATGAGCCTCAAAAGAACACCTCCCGGAGCCTCTTCAAACTGGAAAACGAGGCTGTTTTGTCCCAAACCGATGTATTTCCCAACTTCTCCCTGCAACTGGGCTTGCTCAATGTTCTTATCTACCGTCATGCGGCAAATGTAGGTTTTTTGGAACTAAACAGTAATTCAAAAGTGCTGACGGATTATGGCGTTAAAATGCCAGAGGTGGAATGAATCAGTTCCCTGGCTAACAATAGTCATGAATTTCTAATGAACCAATTATCAAGTTAGCAACACCAAAACCAAATTACCATGAAGCAAATTGTACTCGAACTTGAAAACCTCGATTGTGAGGGTTGCGCCAACAGTATTCGCAGGGCATTACTTCGTCAGCCCGGAATCTTGTCTGTTCATATTGATGTGAAGGCAGGCCGGGTTGATTTATCATGCGAGGATGATTGTGACCGAAGTCATCTTGTTAGTATTCTTGACGTATTGGGCTATCCACTTTTGGGAAGAAACTCAATGATGTGCATGGCGCGAGCGAAATTGAGTTGTGAACTTGGGAAAATTAGACATCGAACCTATTACAACCCTATGTTGGGTTAACGAATTGATTGGGTAAAGGTTAAGTTGATTCAGTTGAAAATGCCGATGAAGCATAGAACCTGGAGTGCATCGTGGTGAGTTAGTCAAATCAGGTTGTGTGATTCTAGGCAAAAGAAAAGGCGGGAATTTCCCGCCTTTTTATTTCACAAATCATCGTTACAGATGAAATTACTTTGCAGTCTCGGCAATGAAGCGCTTCTTCTCTTGAATGCGGCTTGCCTTTCCGGTGAGATTGCGCAAGTAGAAGATACGTGCACGACGCACTTTACCTCTCTTGGTAACAACCACGCTTTCAATGAAAGGTGAAGACACAGGGAAAATACGCTCTACACCGACACCACCGCTAATTTTACGAACGGTGAAAGTCTCTGTAGCTGCTGAACCTTTGCGTTGAATAACAACGCCGGCAAACTCCTGGATACGCTCCTTGTTTCCTTCTACGATTTTGTAGCTGACAGTGATGGTGTCTCCTGCAGCAAATGCCGGTATTTCTTTCACCGGATTGAGCTTTTTCTCGAGTTCTTTAATGCGGTTCATGATGCGTTTTCTTTAAGATAAATCCCCAAAACGGGGGCGCAATATTACGACATTTCTATTACGATACAGCGATAAACGAAAAAAAAATGTCCATTTTCATTCAGTCGGTCTTTTATGCTTCCATCGTTTGTGTGTCCAAAGCCAATACCGTGGTTCTCGTTTAATATCTGCTTCTAGCATTGCGTTCATTTTCTCTGTCAGTTTTCCGTGCTCAAAGGACGTTGGTTCGGTAGTAACCAATTCGTAATCAATAGCGTATTTCCCGCGAGATATTTTATGCAGGTGCCCGAACACAACGGCCAGGTTAAACTCCTTCGCATATTTCTCTGCTCCAAAAATGCAGGCGGTTTCTTGCCCTAAAAAGGAAATCCAGTGTGCCTTTTTGGGATCTGACGGTGACTGGTCGATGGCAAATACGGAAACGAATAGATTTTCGCGATTTGCTTCCAGCCATTCGACGGTTTGCCTCGTGGAGACAAGCTCCAATCCGAATTTACCTCGCGTGCTGCGCATCTTCTCGTCGAAGTAGGCATTCGAAAGTCGCTTGTAAATGGCCATTAGCCGGTGTTTGAAATGTACAGGGGCTGAAAGCGCCCACATTTCCCAATTGCCATAGTGGCCACCGGCAAGAATTGCGCTTCTACCCTCAGCATGAAGACGGTCCAGCACCTCAGTATTGCGGTGCTCAAAACGCGCCGCGAGTTGGTCGGCATCAGCGCTGAAGTTCTTGAGACTCTCTAAAACCAAATCACAAAAGTGGCGGTAGAAGTCTTTTTCGATAGCTCGAATCTCTTTTGCTGATTTTTCCGGAAACGATCGCGTCAGGTTGCCTCGAACGACTTTTTTCCGATAGCCGACTATGTGATAGAATACCAAAAAGAAAAAATCTGAGATTACGTAAAGCGCTCGGTAGGGCATCAAACTGATAGGTTTAAGGACAAACCAGTAAAGAATAGCCGACATCATTCTTTAACCTCCAACTTTAACCCATCATACGCCAAAAACATGTTCTCCGGTAGCTCAGCATTAACATCTTCATGCAAGCCAAGCTGATGGCTGATGTGGGTAAACCAGGTTTGTTTGGCGCCAATTCGATGAGCAATTTCTAACGCTTCTTCCAGCGTAAAGTGCGAAGGGTGTTTCTCACGTCGCAGCGCATTTAAGACCAGCACATCTAGCCCGTGCAGCTTTTCAAATTCCTCTTCCGGGATTACGTTGGCGTCTGTAATGTAGGCGAAATTTCCGACCCTAAATCCCAATACGGGCAATCGTAAGTGATAAACCTGAATGGGTTCGAATGTGATATCTCCGATGTCGAAAGTTCGAGTATCAATGATATTCAAGTCGATTTCTGGAACACCCGGATATTTCTTATCCGAAAATGCATATGCAAATTCACGCTTAAGTGCGTCGGCAACTTGTTCGGTGCAATACACCTGTGCCCGCCAGTTATTGATGAAGTTGTAGGCCCGAACATCGTCAAGACCGGCTATGTGATCTTTGTGCTCGTGCGTAAACACAATTGCTTCCAATGATTTCACTTTTTCGCGAAGCATTTGCTGGCGGAAATCGGGGCCACTATCGATTACCACGTTTTTTCCTTCGATGCTTATCATCACAGAACTTCGAAGTCGGGCATCGCGCGGATCATCTGAACTGCAAATGGAGCAAGGACAAGCGATGAGCGGAACGCCCTGCGAAGTGCCTGTGCCCAAAAAAGTGATGATCATGCGGGCGAAATTACTAAAGGAGTGGGATAGGGGGTGTATTCAAGAAGAGTTAAGTTTCCGAAATACTTGAATGAGACACATGTGCATTCGATTACATTTGCGCGTCAACCAAGGAAAAAAAGTGGAACTCGAGCACGTCATACTTTCTGCCAGCCAAAAGGCTTTGCGCGTAAACTTAAATCCTGATATTTACGGGACATTTGCGGAAATTGGAGCAGGTCAGGAAGTGGTGCGGCATTTTTTTCGAGCCGGCGGTGCGAGCGGCACCATTGCCAAGGCGATGAGTGCGTACGACAAGGATTTCAGCGACGCTATTTACGGCAAGGAAGAGAAGGGCAGATACGTCTGCAAACCTCGTCTTATCAATATGCTCAATCATGAGTATCGGTTGATAGAAGAGCGTCTGAAGCGAGGTGAGCACTCATCGAAAAAGTTTTTTGCATTTGCCGATACTGTTGCGACCATTAACTATCAAAAGACCATTCAGGGACATGGCTGGATGGGATTGAAGTTTCAGACTTCCCCTGATAAAGCACCCAACATGGTCATTTTGCATATGCGTTTGCATGAAATGGACGCTTTGGCGCAGCAAGCAAGTGTGGGGCTATTGGGCGTGAATCTGCTTTATGGCTGTTATTTTTTCTTTTCGAAACCCAAGGAGCTCATTCTGTCGCTCTACGACAACTTGAACCGTGATCAGATTGAAATTGACATGGTGGAAATGAGCGGTCCCGATTTCGACCATGTCGACAACCGCTTACTATCTCTGCATCTTGTGAAGAATGGAATGACTGATGCGGTCATTTTCTCTCCCGATGGAAAAAATATTCAGGCAGCAGATATTCTCTACAAGAAGAACATACTGGCACTGCGCGGAAGTTTCCGCCCTGTTACCAAGGTGAATATCGATATGATTATGAAGGGCTTCAAGCTCTTCGAAAAGGAGTATAAGGTCGACCATAACAATGTTCAGGTGCTATTCGAAATAACCCTCAACAATTTAAGAGCAGAGGGCGATATCGATGAACAAGACTTTTTGGATCGTGCCGAGATATTATGCTCACTCGGACAAACAGTGCTTATTTCGAACTACTCTAAGTACTTTAAGCTGGTCGAGTTCTTTTCAAAACATACCAGCCGCCGAATGGGCATCATTGTAGGAACCAACATGATTATGGAGCTCTTCAATGAAAAGTACTACCGCGATTTGAATGGTGGTATTCTGGAGGCCTTCGGTATTTTGTTTAGTCGTGACTTGAAGATTTACGTTTATCCATTCAAAGACGCAAGTACAGGAAAGTTGCTCACCACAAAGAACTGTCCGGTTCATCCGCGTTTGAAACCGCTCTACGATTACCTCATCTATAACAAGCGATTGGTCGATATTTCTGACTATAACCCGGATGTACTCGACATCTATTCGAAAGATGCGCTCGATATGATTCAGCATGGATATGAGGGTTGGGAAGAGCTTGTGCCTACTTACGTTGACACCATCATCAAAGACAACAGACTCTTTGGTTATAGTCCCAGTACACCAAAAAATCCGGACTACGAGCCTCCCAAAAGGCAGAACGAACAACGTCTGAATCCTAATTAATCGCAAACGCGACCTTACTAGATTTGCTACTTCATCACGAAATACATCGCTGCGATAAGGAGAATGCCCAGTGGGTACTCATGGTTCATGGAGCCGGAGGAAGCACGCGCACTTGGAGGAAGCAGGTGGATGCATTCAGCAAGGATTATCATTTGTTGCTTATCGATTTGCCAGGACATGCCGGATCTGCGGAGCGAACGTTGCAGCGCGAGAAATACGACTTCGAGTGGATTTCTGCCAGCATTTGGGACGTAGTCGATTGTTATACGCTGAAACCAATTCACGTTGTAGCTGTGTCGCTCGGGAGTATCATTGCCATGCAGATGTATGAACTCCGTCCGCGGGGAGTAGCGAGCTTATTATTTGCGGGGCCCATAGTGTCACTCAATGTTAAGCTTCGTTTTTTGGCGCGTGCAGGTTTGATGATAGCCAAGCTTATTGGGTTTCGTAATTTTTACAGCCTCATGGCGAAGATTGTGTTGCCAAGGAAGAATCATAAAAAGTCGCGAGAGATTTTCGTTCGCGAATCCAAATTCCTTAGCATCGAAGAATATCGAAAGTGGACTGCTATGTATGGTCGCTATCTTGATGACACCTTGCGTAAGCTTTTTAGCTTTCAGCCTACCGTTCCGATACTAATCATGGTAGGAGGTCAGGATCACTTATTTCTAAAGCCAACGATTCAGTATGTCAATCGCTTCGAATCGATAACGCTTGAAATTGTGCACCGCTGCGGACATTTGGTGAGTTTGGAAAAATCGGATTTGTTCAACCAACGCTGCCTCGATTTTTTGAGATCTTTCGGAAAGTGAGGCTCAACTTTTTGTAGAAAAAGTGTGTGTGGCTTCAAAGCCCACTATATTTAGCCATTAACTATAACCACGACATTCAATTATGGAAGCATTGATTAATGAAGCGCTCAATCACCGAGCGATTAACCACCCTTATTTATTAGCGTTGAAAAACGGGGAGTTTAAAAATATGGATGCCGTTATGAAGGATTTCGCCTTGCAATATGGCGCCTACAGCTCTTGGTTTCCTCGCTACCTGACAGGTGTGATTTCGAAACTGGAAAGTCCCGAACATCGCGAGCATTTACTAGATAACTTAGCAGAAGAAAGTGGTCATCTGCATGACGAAGACATTGAAGCTGTAGCAGCTTTGGGTATCAAGGAAGAATGGGTTCAGGGCATTGCTCACCCAAAATTGTTCCGTCGCTTTCAAGACGCCATGGGCGTTGATAGAAGCGAGCCACTAGGTATCGAGGTGCAGATTTGGCGCGAATCCTTTTTGAGTCTCGTTCAGGACGGATCCTCTGTAGAGGCAGTGGGTGCGATTGGACTGGGAACCGAATCCATTGTGAAATTTGTATACCGCCACATCATTGAAGCCATTGAGAAGCACACAAAGCTTTCACTTGAGCAATACGTGTTTTTTCCATTGCATACAGAAGTAGACGACGAGCACGGATTGATTCTGCTGCGTATTGCCGAAGAGTTGGCCGGTGAAAGTGAGGACTCTGCTCTGCAGTTGCGCAAAGGAATGCTCAAGGCATTGAATCTTCGCGCAGCATATTGGGACAACATGTATGAACGCGCAAAGCAAATCGATGCACGCGCCTGATTAACGCTACGAATTTATTTTACGAAGAAGGGATGGCTTGACGAGTTCAAGCCATTCTTTTTTGAGGATACTGAATACAGATGTATCGCGACGGGTGCCATCGGGGCAAATAGCATGACTTCGTAACGAGCCTTCAAACGTAGCTCCCAACGATAAGATGGAGCGTATGCTTTGCTCATTGCGCGCATCGGCCATGAATTCGATACGTTCGGCACCAAGGCTATCGAATGCAAAATGGAGCATCAGGTATTTTACATGCGAATTCAATCCCGTTTTTTTAAAGTCATTGCCAATCCAGCTGTAACCAATGGCTAGTCGCCCATGTGCAGCGTTGAGTTGATAATAGCGAGTGCTGCCGGCATACGCTTGAACTTGTTTGTCGAATATAATAAAGGGAAATGCCAGATCCTCTGTTTTTGACTGAATAGCTTTTGCGATATAACTCTTCAAATTACCTTCTCCCGATGCGTTCTCTAATCCGTATTTCCAATTCTCAGGTTCTTTCTCTGAAATGGAAAGTAAATGGCTCCAGTCGTCCAATTGAAGCGGTCGCAACAACGCGCGGTCATCTTCCAGTTGGAGATTGGTTGGAAATGAAAAAGTCGCCATGAGCGGTTTTTATTCTTGAGGTTGTTGATTCATCCACGAACGAACATACACACGAGGCTTATCGCCATCGATAAAGGCCGTTCGGTTATGGCAAATGAAGCGGTTGTTGACGAAAAGCATGTGGCCTCGCTCAAGACGGAAGCGCATCGCATTTTCGTTATGCGCGAAGTAGGAGTCTATAGCATCCAGTAACACTGTCAGCCCGCTGGGTGCGGGCTCGTCAAGTTTCTCCAGTGCCGATTCAATCCAATAGCGCATATATCGAAATATCACACCGCCTTGCTCATCGTATTGAAACAATGGAATGTCGTTGGAGCGGATAGCGGCTAAATCCTGCACGGTTCCCGGAGTAATAACATCGCGGCATAGGGGAACATGGAGTAATTCGCCTAAGTGAGGGAAGTTCTCTTGAAGGTAATGTAAAAGATTGGCGGCATTGGTAATTAGCGACTCGCCACCCGACAATGCAGGTTGAAGGCACAACAGACCTACGATGTCCGGAAAATATTGTTTGGCAGTGCTATCGGTGTGGTATCCTGTTTCAGCTTTGGTTTTTGAAACGGGAATGGCTTCTTTGGTGTAATCGAGGCCGCGATCTTTCACATCAAAGAAATAGGTGTAGCGGTTGTTGAGATAGCCGAGTGAACGCGAAGTCATGGCATAGAGCAATCGCAAATCTTCGTCGGTGTAACTGTCGCTCGTCGATAATCTAAGTGCACCGGGCGCACTATACAATCGCTTATTCCATTGAGCTGAGCGCGATAAAAGTGGATGGGTTTCCCGAGTAAACGAATTAGGGGATGTTAGCCAATCGGCCGATCGATTATACGCTTCGAGCAGGTTGTCGGTAATAGATTGGGGAATTGCATCCGTAATCTCTTCAGCACTGGGAAGTGCCTTCCAAATTTGATGATTGAAAGAAGGAGCGATCATTTTTTTACCTTAAACGCAACGTGCAACGGAAGGTCGATGAGTGGAGTAAAGAATTCCGGGTCTATTGCAACATGTTCCTGGTTGATGTGCAACTCATGCACTTCCGGCATTGAAATAAAACCGGCAAATCGAAGAGCGGTAAAGTAATCTTCGAATGTTTTATGAACGCATTGCACACCAACAGCGACACCGTCGCGGCGCCAGATTTCACCCGGGAAAAGCACGTTTCTGCCGCTGAAGTATCCACCGCGTTTTTCGAAGTAGAAAGGATATTTGTCTTGTTTGAGAAATGCCAGCGATGGGTGAGGTACCGAAAAAACAAAATGACCACCGGGTTTGAGTTGGGTATATACTTTCCTCATTACTTCAGCGGTATCAACTACATTCAGATAGTTGAACAGGAACATAGCGAGAACGGTATCGACCTGAAATTCGGAATCGAGCAAACCCCGTATGTCACGAGTTTCATACGTTAAATGAGCAAGTTGTTGTGCTTGTTTCTCGGCTTCCGCTTTTTCAATCATGGCATCGCTGATGTCGATGCCATGAATATGAGCGGCGCCGCGCTTGAGAAGTTCCCTACCGACATAGCCTTCGCCACAGCCGATATCAAGAATACGATATCCTTTCAGGGGCTCGCATAGTTGCATTACAAATGGCCGTGCCGAATAGTCAGACAACAAAATGGGCCCGGTTCGCTTCCATTGCGAAGCCTGGTTATCGTAAAGTTCCTTGGTGTCTTGATCGCTTTTCATGATTGAAAGATATGGGGAACGCGTTAGCAATGTGTATTTGAATTAGAATTTTAGTAATTCGCAGTAATCCTACGATTGGAAAAAAAATGCCCGCATTGAACTATCAACGCGGGCATTTTATTAGTCACTAGTCATTCGTCACTAGTCATTATTTACTCGCTCTCCACCGCCATCCTCTTCAACGCCAGCTCCTTCGCGAAATCCACAAACACCTTGTAGGCTTGAGTGAATGAGAAGCGGTCTTCAAAGTTCTTGTTGACGATGTTGCGGCGATGCATACCGTTGATGAGCGTGCGGCGCGCATCGGGTTCGCGCAATGATTTGTTGGACTCAATCAGGTCGATGAACGAGGAGTTGTCGAAGTAGCGATCTACCTCTTCAAAAGTGAATTCGTTGAAGTCAAGGGCTTCCATGAAGTTACGTCCGTCGCGGTCGAGCTCGTAGCATAGTATAGCAATGAAAATGCTCACATCGCGTGAGAAATTCTCTTGTGTTTCCTTGCTCAGCAAGAAGGCGTATTCGGTCTTCAGATTGAGATCGAGGTCAAACGAAATCTTGAAGAACTCGGTGTAAAACGTGTCGTTTTCTTTCAATGAATTGAAGTGCTCCTCATTGCTTAGGATGAACTTTCCGCCCATCAATTCTTCTACTATCTGACGATGATTGCTTGGATATACCATGGTTGTTGTGTGCTTGTGGTTGAGTTAGATTGATTCTTATACTAGATTTTCAAGGCGGGTTCTACTTTGATTTTCGGCAACGAAATATTCGAAGTGGTGGTGGTGAGCGTCACACGCTCTGCCTTCTTCGGAAATTCAATCTGCAAATCGCCGTCGAACAACAATCCGCACAAGGCAAAGAACTTGTCGGTCTCAATGTCCTGGAAGTCCTTCTCTAATTCCTTGTAACACCAAGAAAAGAAATCGTTCACAGGCAAACTCTTGGTCAAATTGCTCTTGAACAATTCACGATCGAAAATCCACTTGTCGAAGTCGACCACGCCGTCTTCCAACGTAACGTAGTCGTTGACCGAAAACTGCTCGAAAAACTCACGCACTTTGTACAGCATGTCTTTCGCGTATACCATGGTGCGTGAACCTTTGAGCAGAGGAGGAGTGTCCATCTTGTAGGGGTTACGCAAGAACTCGATCCAGCCGGTGAGAATGAGCGATTCTGTGCGAATGCGCTCCAATAGTGGCAGCAGTTCGTTCACCAATACCTTCGACTGACGAAGTAAGTCGGTGTTCGTCTGTATCAATTGTGAATAGAGTTTCTCGAACTCCATACGAATGGTCTCATCTTGAAAGTCGAGGCGACGACGATTGGCGTATTCACTTACGTCCAACACGGTGCTGGTCACCGATTCCGAGTGCTTCACATCGAGAATGCGGTTCAATGGCAGAATATAATATTCAATCCAGAAAGATGCCTTCTGTACTTTTTCGCGGTATTCAATACGGTCGATATTCGATTTCAGTTCGCGCGTTTCAGCAAGTAAGCGGAAGGTGTTGCGCTCCACGAGATCAACGAACTCGCGCACTTGGTGCGAGAGGTTCTTAATACGCTCCTGCAAAATGTCGCGGTCCTGGTTTTCGTACTTGCGAATTTTCAGGAACAACTCGGAAATACTGCCTTTGTACTTTTCAATGGTCTCTGGCAACAAAGGCTTGAACTCAAACATCAGGAATTCCATCAGTTTGAAGTACACATCACGCATTTCATAGTCACTGCCCAAGCTGCGTATCACACGGTATTCGCGCAAGCGAATATTCATCGTATGACCATGCTTCTGAATGAGCATGTCGTACACCTCTTTGGTGATGAGTCCATCGGCAATCTGATACGAGAACAAGTCCTTCACCACATCGAAGTTGGCGTGAAGGAAGCTCAGTATGGTCCGTGGTTCCGCTTTTATCATAGTTGTCAGGTTTTAAGGTCGATTACGCTTCTTCAAGCTCCTCAATCTGCAAATGGTATTTCAGTTTTACCTCGTTAAGTTCGTAGAAGTGCGGTGGCACGATTACCGGCTCTTCGTTTATCTGTGTTGTATGCAAGTCTGTCATTTCTCTTTTGTTTTTTTACAGGGCAACCTTGGTGTTACCCCCTGTCTGCGGACGCACAGCTGCGCGTCCTTACTTGGCTTCTCTCAAAGGGTGGCATCTGCGTCTTTCTGTTGTCTGGAGGACGCACAGCAGTGGTTCCCTTCAAGTTAACTTTCGCTGGTCTTCTCCTTTCCGATCTTCAACTCCTCTCTGCGCACAGCATGTTGCTTGTCGTTGAGGTTGATCTTTCCTTTCGAACGGAAGATGAAGTAGTATTTCGAGAAGCCGTCGTAGGGTTGAGGTGCTGCGAAGATTGGAATGAAGTTGTGCTCCTTGCAGAACTGCACCAACTGCGGACGGTTGTGTTCGTCGATGGTTCCAATCTCGTCAATGAACAGGGCAATCTTGTTCTCTTCGCTCGAGATAGCTAGGCGATTAATGATGGCCATTACGATTACCAAACGGATCATTCTGTCGGTACCGTCCGATTCCACCTGCTCCTTCAAGTCAACGCGCTTCATGGTTCCTTTCACGTCGAGCACGAGCTCAATATCGAACAGGTCTTCAAAGTCAACGCTCTTGCCGGTGTCGAGGTATTGGTTCAGGATCTTGAGGTCTTCAGCGTTCTCAAACTCGAAGCTCAACTGTGCGTTGAGGTTTTCGATAGAGGCGATGCGCTCCAATTCGTATAGAACCTTCTTATTGTCGACCAATTCAATCTTAAGCGACTCGATGTTGGAGATGTGGGTTTTAGCCAAGCTCTCGTTGAAACGGTTGTATACAAACGTCTTGAACTCTTCATAGCGCTTGCGCAGGTTGTATGCCGGATTGGCAAACTGAGTGGAAATGCTGCCCAACAATCCGTCGATCGACTTTTCCTTGTCATTAATACAAGCGATTTCGTCTTCTACGTATTTGATGAACTCGGTTTCGTCGGCCAATGCGCTGTTGGTCTTGAAGCGCAGCTGATCGAATGAACGGTCTTTCTTCACTTTCAGCACTTCGCGGTCGGCATTGGCATGCTCGAACTTGGCGAAAATATCGTCGAGTGAGTCGGTTGTTTCGAATGGGGTAGGAGCGATGCCGAAGGCTTCGATTTCCTGCTTTCTTGAGCGCAACTGGATAAGTCTGTCTTCCGACTTACGGGTGTCTTCACGCAGGGTGTCGAGCAATAACGACTTCTCGGCTATTTCTTTCTTAAGCTTCGAGAGTTCATCTTCGAACTTCTCCTTTTCGTTTTTGAGATTACGCAACTCAGTGCCCAATTCACCACTGGCTTTTTCGAGCTTTGGCTTTTCGGCAATAGCGCGCAATTTCTCTTTGACGGCTTCGATGTCGTTCAACACTTTGTCAAGCTCTTTGCGGGTCTTATCGATGTGAAGTGCTACCGCCCACAATTTCTCGAGTTCTGCCTTTTCCTTCTGAATTTCCTTCAATTCATCTTTCAACATCTTCACCGAAGGAATGTCGCGTAGTTCCATCTTCTTCGGCAATTCAATTTCACCATCGAAGATTTTCATAGACGTGCCTGCCTTGGTCACTTTCTTCTTTACAAGCTTGTCGGGCATAGCCGCGAACTCAGCCGAGAAAATGGTGTTCAGAATTTTGCGGGTTTCTTCATTACCGGCAATCTTCTGAATAAGCTGGTTGTCGTAGTTCTTGATTTGAGCTTCCAGACGAGCGCAATCGTTGTCGTATTTGGAAAGTTTATTCTCGATGTTTTTGGAATCGAGCTTCTGGTTCTCGACCATGGTGATGCGCACTTCGATTTCGCGGCGCTTCTGATCGAGGTTGGTCAGCGACTCTTCCAGGAACTTCTTGGTTTCGTAACTGGCTATGAGATCAAGACGAGTTTGCAATGTGATAAACTCCTTCTCCTTCATTTCCACCTCGGTTTCCTTCTTACCGATTTCGCGGTTGAGTTCTTCCTGACGTGGCTTGAGCTTTTCATTTACGATGACCAAGGTACTTTGGAAGGTCTTCTCTTTTTCTAAACGCGAACTGTCGAGTTCTTTGATTGATCCGTTGTATTGCTTATCGAAAGCATATACCAGGTCACTCACAATGCGCGATTTGGCCTTGAAGAGGTTCACGACTTCGCGGAACTCTTCAAAGTCTTTTTGTATGTTCTTTATAACACGGATCTCATCGTTGATACGCAACAAATCCGTGATGTCTTTCTTGTTCTTCTGCGAGAAGTTGATGCCCTCGTGCTCGCGGTTGTCGGCAATGATCAGCGACTCCTTGAGCGATTTGTTGGTGATCAACTTCGAGTTGATGAGGTAGCGATAGATTTTCGAGAAGTTGTTGCTCAATCCGTCGGTACGCACGCTTTCTTCCAGCCAAACAACGGCATCGTTGCGGCGCCCTCTCTGATAAACAGTATTGAACACTTCACTCTTGCTCTTGAAGAGGTATAGTTCAATGCCTTGCTCAGCAAGTAAATCCTGAACCTCATCCCAGCGGCGAATGCGTTGTGTTTGACCATCACGCTTGAAGAAATACTCCTGGTTGTATTCGCCATTGAAGCGGTAGTATTCCAATTCCCCTTCGCTGTCGCGCTTCACCAAAATGCAATACGGACTGTTTTTGTGCACCTCGAACAGAATGTAACTCTGGTTGTGAGTAGGGAAGTAGTGGTGAATGGTTTCCTTGTCGCCCTTACGCTGTCCGGAAAAGCTCATTTTAGAGCCGTCGACCACAAACAGGAAGTTAAGGGTGTAGATGAGGGTTGATTTACCTACGTTGTTGGGACCTACCAATTGCAATGAATCGCAATCGTCGAGACGCATTTCTGCATTCACATAGGTGGCGGTATTAATACCGATGATTCTGGTAATCATAATGTTTGAATAGGTTAGCGAAAACCGTGGGGTTCCCGTAGTTAATGCTTTAGCCGACCTTTTCAGGTAGGCGGAACGTTCAAAAGTATCTGCACGAAGTAGCACTTCAATGCATTGTTGATGAATTGGGGAAAAAAGGGGGAGTTATCAACAGGCTCGACTACGCTCGCTCGACTCCGTGGAGTTCGAGCGAAGTCGAGACGAGGTCAGCCCAACATCACACTTGTCATCGTCAACGACCCCGCAACGGCGCGGTCGTTGAAAAAGCTTACAGTGTCTGTCGGCTGCTGAACACCCAGCGAGTAAAGAAGAGGATAGTAATGATCGGGTGTTGGTATTCCCAGTTTCGAAGCTGTATGAAGCGAAGTATAGTTGATAAGGGCTTGGTGGTCACCGGCTAGAATCTTCGCTTTAAATACTTCATTCAGTTCAAGCGCCCAGTCGAAGCCGTAATTATCTTCATTTAGTTTGGCAAAATCGACCATACGCAGGTTGTGCACCATGTTGCCGCTTCCAATGATGAGCACGCCGCGTTTGCGAAGTGATGCAAGCTGGCGCGCAAGCTCGTAGTGAAACTGAGCCGGTTTGTTATAATCGATGCTCAGTTGCAAAACAGGAATGTCGGCGTTTGGATAGATATGATTCAGAATAGTCCAGGAGCCATGATCGAGCCCCCATTCGTGGTCGAGCGCAATAGTCGGTTCTGTAATTAGTTCGCTGATGGATTTTGCCAAACCGGCATCACCGGGAGCAGGATAGTGTACGTCGAACAGCGCTTGCGAGAAGCCGCCGAAGTCGTGTATCGTTTGTGGCTTCTCGACTGCGGTTACATGCGTTCCTTTTGTCAGCCAATGAGCAGATATGACTAATACTGCTTTGGGCATTGGCAGTTCCCTTCCTAACTGCTTCCAACGATTACTGAAGAGGTTGTCTTCAATGCTATTCATCGGTGAACCGTGCCCAATGAAAAGAGCGGGCATGAGGGTGTCGGTTTCAGCAAACAGTTCATTCAACAGGCGCACCGAGCCCATTGCTGTCATTCCGGATGTTCCTGCCATCAGGGTTAGAAAGGTTTTGCGGTTCATGAACGAACAAAGGTAGTTTCGTTAGCAGGCAAGATTACTTGACTTGAATCAAGTGTGTTTTAGCGTTGTGTGAGCTAACGGTTTTCAGCCACCGGAAGGGAGCGACTTTTACCACAAAACTTGATTTGAAAATCGAATGTTTTATTCACTATTGAACTGTCTTTGGTAGATAGATCCCGCTGTTAGGCAGAGTTATCTTAAAAGCGATTGAATTGTATCATCTAAGTCCTTTATTGTAGTCGGACCTAAGCCCATAACATAGTATGAGATAATTAAATTCGTATCTATTATTAGATGAGTTGGATAAGAATTCACTTTATACTGTCCTGCTATATCTCTACTTTCAGCAATTATGTTGTATCTATAGGTTTTTGTTTTTAAAAAGCTCTCAATTTTCAATTTGTCATTCAAGGCAAAACCAAGAAAAACTACTTCCTTGTCTTTGTATTTTTCAACTAAGTCGTTTAGCTCTGGTATTTCCATCACGCAAGGCTTGCATTCAACGAACCAAAAATTAATAACAATTACTTTTCCTTTTAACTCTTCAAGCTCATACTTATTACCGTAAATATCTGTTACTGAAAATGGGAATGCCTCCTTTCCTATTAATTCACTTTTATTTTGTCCTGAATTTTCCATTTTACCTTGCATTTGCTTCATTTGCTCCTTCTCAAGCTCTGTTGCTTTTCTTAACACGAACGCTTTTATTACTTTGTTACTATCAACATAAGGCTCTGGTATATAATCCCCAGACATCATTACTTTCATGAATTCACCTTCATTAATAAGTGCGAAATTTTCATAATACATTGGAGTAGTTGAAGGATCTAACATCATAGGCTTGTCAACGTTAATATCGCCTGGTTCTGCCTTTTTTAAACCATTCAATATTTCATGCTTCATTGCTAATGAATCTTTTGATTCATTTTTTACCTGAGCGCTTGCAAAATATATAAACGTTGTTATTGCCAGGATAGTCAAGAAGAATTTCTTTGTCATTTTACTTTTTTAATTGTTTTATGGTTTTTATTATCAAGCCTTACGTTTTGCAAGTTAGTTATGCTTCTCTATGTTTTTTATGCCTTTTTTTTGAATCTGAGGCGAATTCTTGACACGCTTGAATGAGAGTCATTAATACTTGTCGGCAAGACTCATTCAGCTTGAGGTATTGAGATTGAATGCTGATTGATTACTACTTTCGTAGTGTGTCAAAGCCACTTTACATCAACAATGCTGCCTGGGCTCATGCCCTCAGCCACATTACGACGCAAAGGGAATGGCATCAGCTTAGGGAACAAGTAGAGGAGCGCTATAATGAATCGAATTGTTATCCAGCACAAACGGATATTCTCCGCGCTTTTAAACTTACTGGGCTAGATCATG
>JAIYBR010000114.1 GCA_027488435.1 Flavobacteriales bacterium | reverse complement strand
TTCGACTAAAATTCAAAATTATTTCTCTTATTCCAAAAATTTGGGGACAATAATACAGCCATGGAATGGCCATTTATGAACACTAAACCAAAAGGTAAATTCACGTAACCATCTCTTTTCCATTGATTAAGATGATCTGCCAGTTGATATCTTGAGAAGTGCTTTTAAGGATGAGAGGATTACGGAGTAAAGTAAATACGCATAATTGACTTTTTTCTAGCGCGCCTTTCACATTGTAAATTGATTACAATGTGCAGCTCATTCTTTGTGCTTTCACTAACGAAATAAAAACAACGAAATGAGCACGAACACAATGCCGGAAGCTAAGAAGTACGTAGACAGTTTTTCTCGTCCAGATGGTTTTAACAACTATGCCTGGGAAGTCACCAAAAAACTCGCACTCGAAGCTTGGGAAAGTTATCTCGAAAAGCGACCTTTTCAGCGCCAAATAAATTACATGTGCAAGGAATTTTATGCAATGATTCGTCGTCCGGAGGATGGTGAGTATATCGTTCCGCGCAGCAAAATCAGAATGCTGGGAAATTGTTGAACCTCTTTTCATGTCCCTTCGTCTTGAGCAAAAAGCGTCAAGACGAAAAACTACTTATTTATCAGCGTTTCAGCTCATCTTTTAAAAACTTGCCTGTCCAGCTTTGCTTGTTTTTGCTAATGGTTTCCGGAGTGCCTGCGGCTATGATTTTGCCACCTGCGCTTCCGCCCTCAGGTCCCACATCAACAAGATAATCGGCAACTTTAATTACATCCATGTTGTGCTCAATCACCAACACGGTATTGCCTCGGTCTACCAAACGGTTTAATACATTGATAAGCATTTGTACATCCTGAAAATGAAGTCCTGTGGTTGGCTCGTCTAAGATGTAGAGCGTATTCCCGGTATCCCGCTTGCCTAACTCTGTCGAAAGCTTCACGCGTTGTGCTTCCCCGCCACTAAGCGTTGTAGAGTGCTGTCCAAGGGTTATATACCCTAATCCGACATCTTGTAGCGTTTTTACTACGTGGCGAATACGTGGATGTGCGTCAAAAAAATCAACAGCCTGATCCACCGTCATGTCCAGCACGTCTGAGATGCTTTTTCCTTTATATCGAATCTCGAGAGTTTCACGGTTGTAGCGTTTTCCTGCACATTGCTCGCAACCCACCAATACGTCAGGAAGAAAATTCATTTCAATCGTCTTTACCCCGGCTCCTTTGCAAACCTCACATCGACCGCCGCTCACATTGAAAGAAAATCGCCCAGGTTGATACCCTCTTATTTTGGCTTCCGGTAGGGCAGCGTATAAATTCCGAATATCGGTGAAAATACCGGTATACGTGCTTGGATTACTTCTGGGAGTTCGACCAATCGGGCTCTGATCAATCTCTATTACTTTGTCAAGATGCTCCATGCCCTCAATCGATTTGTATGGCAAAGGTTTCCTCACTCCATTATAAAAATGATTATTCAGAATAGGGTAGAGCGTGTGCTCGATGATTGAAGATTTTCCGCTTCCGCTCACTCCTGTAATTCCGACAAACATGCCCAGTGGAATTTCGAGATTGACATTTTTGAGGTTATGCCCCGTTGCTCCTTTCAGGATGAGTTTTTTCTTATTGCCCTTGCGACGCTCTGTTGGAGTATCAATGCGCAATTCTCCTCGCAGGTACTGTGCTGTAATACTGTCTTGAGACTTCAGTTTATCGGGGTGACCTTCGGCCATTATTCTGCCGCCGTGCATGCCTGCTCCGGGACCAATGTCGATCAAAAAATCACTTTGCAACATCATATCTCTATCGTGCTCCACTACAATTACGCTGTTGCCGCCATCGCGCAGCGCCTGCAAGGATGCTATTAACTTATGATTGTCGCGCTGATGCAAGCCAATACTGGGTTCATCTAGGATATATAAAACACCTACGAGTTGTGAGCCTATTTGGGTAGCCAACCGGATACGCTGAGCCTCGCCACCACTAAGTGTTCGGGCGCTTCTGTGCAGGGTGAGATAGTCGAGTCCAACATCTACTAAAAACCGCAGTCGATTTCGAATCTCTTTCAATGGTTCTTGCGCAATGGCAAGCTGTCTCTCTGATAAAGCACTTTCAACACCATCAAACCAATCGATCAGTTCGTGAAGCCCCATCGATGAAAGATCCGCAATGTTCTTGTCGTCAATTTTAAAATAGAGGGCTTCTTTTTTAAGTCGAGCTCCCTTGCATTCGGGACAAGCCATTTTATTCATGAAGCTTTCGGCCCACCTGCGAAGTACAGGCGAACTATCTTCATCGATTTGCTTTTCTATCTGTGCAATGATGCCTTCATATTTCATTTGATACGTTACATTGCCTCCTGTGGTCACATCAAACAACTCTTCAGAACCATAAAGCAACACATTGATCACCTGCTCATCGATGTCAGAAATAGGGATGTTCAAGTCATATCCGTAATGCTTAACCACTGCCTCGACTTGCTGAAACCACCAGTTATTCTTGCCCTCACCCAAGGGAGCTATACCGCCCTTTTTGATGGAGCGTGAGGGATCGGGTATAATCTTCTCCATATCAATTTCGGCAACTTCACCTATGCCACTGCAATGCGGACAAGCGCCGTATGGCGAGTTGAAAGAGAAAAGATTCGGCTCAGGCTCTGAGTAGGAAACGCCCGATGTAGGGCACATAAGATGCCGGCTAAAGTGCTTGATGGGAGTTTGCGGATTCTTCTTTTTTGACTTTTGCCCACTGCCATCTTCGTGAGGCATAATCATGAGTGATCCTTTACCCAGTTTCAGTGATGTATGGACAGTCTGTCGCAATCGCGTAAGCTCCGCAGATGAGAGCACGGCTTTGGAATTTCCGGTGTGTGTGCCTATTGCCAACCGGTCAACTACCAATTCAATATCATGGATTTTATAACGATCTACCTTGAATCCTTTGGTTAACTCGACAATTTCCCCGTCGATTCGTACCCTTAAATAGCCTTGTTTCTGGATCGATTCGAAAAGCTCACGGTAATGACCTTTGCGACCTTTAACGAGGGGAGCAAGTATCACAATTTTTTGATTCGCATATTCTTCTCGAATGAGCTGAATGATTTGATCATCGTTGTACCGAACCATGCGTTCGCCTGTCAAATAACTGTAAGCATCCGACGCTCGTGCGAATAACAATCGCAGGAAATCATAAATTTCGGTGATGGTGCCAACGGTCGATCTCGGATTTCGACTTACCGTTTTCTGCTCAATGGAAATGACCGGAGATAATCCGTTGATCTTATCGACGTCGGGACGCTCCATTTCACCAATGAATTGTCGAGCGTAGGCGCCAAAAGTTTCGATGTATCGGCGCTGACCCTCAGCGTAAATGGTGTCGAATGCCAATGAAGATTTGCCACTCCCACTCAACCCGGTAATGACGACCAATTGATTTCTTGGAATCGTGATGTCAATATTTTTCAGATTGTGTTCACGGGCACCAATGACTTCAATATTTTCTTGAGTGAGATCCATGATGCAAAGATGAATACGACCACTTCCAAACACGTATCAAAAGTGAATTAATCTTTGTGAGCCTATCTTCGAACCACACATGCCCGCACGGAATGGCTAAATGCCTCTGAAGGTAAATTTCCCATGCTGTTCCTATATTCGCCATCGAATTAATCACATGGCCGGTACGAATCGACTCATTGGTATTGACGTGACCTATGCATTTGCATTGATAGGTTGCGTCATTTTTGGATTCACCTATACGATCGGTGATTTGGTTCAGAGTTCGCTGACGCACACAAAATTCAATGTCTTTTTTGATGTGTTTCCGGCTCTTTTCTTTTTTTTGAATGGTTTCACGGTAACTCTAACAATGAGGGATCGCCGCATCAGTAATCGAAAATTGTTGAGCTATTCGGGTAAACGTGGTTCAGTGCTGTTACTGATAGGTTTGCTTTTTTGCGCAGTGTGGCCTATGAATGTATTCATTGCCTCCGGAATGATGTTTTTGATTGTTCCTTTTGTTGCCCAATGGAATTCAATTCTACTGAGGATACTAACCTTGTTAATCGTCGTACTTGGTGTAACGCTTCTTTTTCTGGATGTCCCTACACACACTGTCTATTCGCTTCCCTCAATTGGAGGAGGTGAGATTTACAATGGAATGGGGTTTCTGTTTTTCAATGGATACTATTCGCTGTTGCCCTGGGGTGTCTTTTTCATGGCAGGCTTAATCTTCGGGCGCTCTGAGATACGCCCGAGGGGTATTCTTCCTCCATCTAGCCTAGTCGGAATTGTACTGATTGCCTTTTCATTCCTGATTAATCGATACGCTAAAGCGTTAGACACCGATGCGTTGCTGCTGAGAAGGTCGGACTTGTTTTTTGTGAATATCCGGCTTCTATTCCCTGCATTCTGCCTCTATGGAATAGGGGTGTCTATCTTTTTGTTGAACCTCTTTATTTTTATGTTCAGGAAACTTCAGTCAACCATCTTATTGAAGTTTTTTCAAACGATTTCTTCCATGAAGTATAGCGTAATCCTTTTTTATTCGTTGATTGGGTTTATAACTATTTCAGCTACCAATGTGGAGTTTTTCTCGAAGCGTGCGATACTACTGGTTTATGTGATTTTAGCCACGACATTGACTTTTTATTTGCCTTTTTTATGGCGCAAGAAGTTGACAGAGCAAGGTCCCATGGAATACCTAATCAAGCGCATTTCAGGCTCTGCTAAGAAATGAGTTTTCGGTTTCATCATCATACCTTATTTTTTCATAAACCTGCGGTGACATCTCGTGATGTCATGCAAACACGCGATGTCTATTATCTGTTAGCGCATTCTCCCGATGACAAATTGGTGGGTGTGGGTGAGTGTGCTCCTATTTGGGGTTTGAGTCCGGAAACCAAGGCTGAAATCGAGCGAACAATTTCTAATTGGCCTGATCTGATTGGTCGACCAACAGCGATTAGCGAAACGTTGGTCAAGATGTCTTCGCTGCGATTTGCGCTCGAAACAGCATTACGAGATTTGGCCGGAGGTGGTCAAATGAATCCATTTGAAGTGGACCTTTCTCGACAAATTCCCATCAACGGGCTCGTTTGGATGTCGGATGCAGAATCCATGTTTATGGAGTGTCGCGCAAAGGTTGAGGCCGGCTTTCGTACCATCAAATTCAAAGTGGGAGCCCTTCGATTTGAACACGAATTGAATCTGCTGAACAAAGTTCGTAGTGAGTTTCATGAGAATGATCTGGAAATTAGACTCGACGCGAATGGTGCTTTTAAACCGGAGGACGCCTTGGACAAACTCGATGCGCTTTCGAAATTTCGAATACACTCGATAGAACAGCCTATTCGTGCAGGTAATTGGCCTGAGATGGCTGAGTTGGTTCGAAGGACGCCCATAGCCATCGCTC
This sequence comes from Flavobacteriales bacterium, assembly GCA_027488435.1. GTDB lineage: Bacteria > Bacteroidota > Bacteroidia > Flavobacteriales_D > Sanyastnellaceae > JAIBBG01. The sequence goes on along the minus strand of JAIYBR010000114.1, from coordinate 853 downwards.
TTGACGAAGAGTTGATTGGTGTTCATGATATAAAAACGAAACAGCTGCTGCTGGACACTATCAGTCCGCATTATTTGGTTTTAAAACCAAGTCTTCATGGCTCTTTCAGTGGTTGTGATGAGTGGATTGAACTTGCAGAAAATTGCATAATCGGTTGGTGGGCAACCTCGGCGCTGGAATCGAACATTGGATTGAATGCCATTGCTCAATGGTTATTGACAAAGAGCTTTACATTGCCGCAAGGATTGGGAACAGGTGGGTTATTCTCGAACAACATCGAGTCTCCTTGGATTGTAGATTCAGGTTACTTGCGCTATGATTCGAATTTGCACTGGAATCTAAAGCCGATTCTGAAATGAAAATTCATCCGGAATTTGCATACAACGGCGTTCAGATGCCTGAACAACAGTGGGTTTCTTACATCACTGAAAGGATGATGTCAGCGCCCGAGTGGGAGCGGACATTCCTCGAATTCATGGCTCATTGGCTCGATGAAAATGAGAGTATTGAAGTGCAGACGTCGGGTTCAAGCGGACAGCCAACAAAATGGAAAGCCCGAAAATCGTCGATGCTGGCAAGCGCCACGATGACGGCAAATTATTTCAGGTGTAAATCCGGAACGACATCTTTTCTCTGTTTACCGGGCAACTTCATTGCAGGAAAAATGATGCTTGTGCGAGCCATGGCTTTTGGGTGGAAGTTAACCGCTGTAAAGCCTTCATCAACGCCGATGGAAGAATTGCATACGTCCTTCGATTTTGCCGCGTTTACTCCGATGCAATTGGCCTCATTAAAACCGGAAGAAACTCAGCTACTGGCTCGCTTTGGTGTTGTGATAATTGGCGGTGCTGCA
>JAIYBR010000148.1 GCA_027488435.1 Flavobacteriales bacterium | reverse complement strand
GAAGGAAGCTGCCGAAGGTTCGATGAAGGGCATTTTGGAATACTGTACAGACCCGATTGTTTCGATTGATATCGTGGGCAATCTTCACTCCTGTATTTTCGATGCAGCACTCACCGCTGTAAACGGAAACCTGGTGAAGGTGATGGCCTGGTACGATAACGAAGCCGGTTACTCGCAGCGCGTATGCGATTTGATCGCGAAGATTTAATGACATTGCACAAACAACAACACACTATACTTTTTTACCATGATCATCATTGCAGACAGCGGATCCACTAAATGCGATTGGGCCCTGATTGACGAGAAGGGAATGCGTATGGATGACTTCCAGACAATGGGACTCAATCCATACTTCCACTCTCCCGACGTGATCGAGAAAGCCATAAAGGACAATGCTCCCTTTTATGCGCTCGCCGATCAGATTAAGCATATTTTCTTTTATGGAGCCGGAAGCAGCACTCCCGAAATGCACGCCATCATGCGCGCAGGATTGGAGCGCGTTTTCAAGCATGCCGATATTTTGGTTGAGCACGACCAACTCGGCTCGGCCATGGCCGTCTATGACGGAGAGCCTTGCATCGCTTGTATCCTCGGTACCGGAAGTAATTCATGTTACTTCGACGGTGAGAATGTATCGGAAGAAGTGCCTTCACTGGCCTACATCCTTGGCGACGAAGCGAGCGGAGGCTACTTCGGAAAGATTCTCTTACAAGAATATTTCTACAAGAAACTCCCTGCTGATTTACTTGCATCGTTTGAAGAAAAGTTTGCGCCTACTAAAGACGATATCATCAACAAGATTTACCGTGAACCGAATGCGAATGTTTATCTCGCATCGTTCATGAAATTCATTGGTGAACACCGCGACCATCCGCATGTGAAGGCATGGGTTAAAAGAGGAATGTTGCATTTCATCGATATTCACGTGAAGTGTTTTGCCAATTACCGCGAGGTGCCTGTGCACTTCGTTGGAAGTATTGGGCACTACTTCCACGACTGTCTGCAAGCCGCTGCCGACGAGGCCGGAATACGATTGGGTAAGGTAATTCGCAAGCCCATCGATGGCTTGGTAGAATACCACGTAAAGTACAAACTGCCCGCGCTGGTGAGTAATTAATTGCTTATGGAAAAGAGAATCTGCGTCATTGCACACGACAGTATGAAACCCGCACTGGTTTCTTTCCTGAAGGAAAGAGAACAGTGGTTGTGGAGTCGCAAGTTTGTAGCCACTGGCCTCACGGCTGAGTTTATGGAGCAAGAGTCGATGCAATTGCAGGTAGAGCATGTCAATCCCGGCCGCAGCGGTGGATTCAAAGAATTGGAGGCCATGGTCAATCGCGATGAGATTGCCATGGTTCTCTTTTTTCGAGACCCGGAAATTGTGCAGGATTATGAAGCCGATGTTGTATCGTTGGTAAAGGCATGCATTAAGCAGAACATTCCGTTGGCGAGTAATCCGGCTAGTGCCGAATTGCTTATCATTGGTATGATTCGCATGGAAGCCGGGCGCAAATAATCCTATCTATTTTTAGCGCATGATAAAAGCCTGTTTGTTCGATATGGATGGTGTCATTGTCGACACTGCGAAGTTTCATTTCCTGGCTTGGCAGCGCTTGGCCAATTCATTGAGCATTGAATTCACCGAAGTTCAGAACGAAGAGTTGAAAGGCGTGAGCCGCGTAGAGTCGCTCGAGAAGATTCTCTCTTGGGGCAACGTGGTGCTCAACAATGCGAAGAAGCTCGAGCTTATGGATCTCAAGAATCGCTGGTACTTGGAGTATGCAGAGCAAGTAGTGCCTTCTGAAATGTTGCCCGGTGTGCTCGACTTTTTGAATGAGCTGAAACAACGGGATATTCGCATTGGCCTAGGCTCATCCTCTAAAAATGCGGTACTCATTCTCGAGAAGTTGGGCATTCTGGAGTTGTTCGATACGATCATCGATGGCAATAAGATTCACATGTCGAAGCCGCACCCCGAGGTGTTTCAGCGCGGCGCCTCAGAGCTCCTACTCACCCCAACCGAAATCGTAGTATTCGAAGACGCCCAGAGTGGAGTAGAGGCCGCCAAGAGCGGTGGGTTCTATTGCATCGGTATCGGCGAGCCGTCTGTACTGTCTCTTGCTGATGCTGTTGTGGCATCGATGGAGGGGATGACGGTGGAGAGGATGGAATCGCTAGTGGCGAGTGGCTAGTGACGAGTGGCGAGTAATCTGCGTCGTCCTCAAAAGTGTGTGTTCTTAATTAAAGTACGAAGTACGGTGAAGTCTCTGCGTTCTATTGCGGTCGTTGTGCCAAAGCGGATGATCTCAACTTGGAATGGCCGGGAAACTATCCCAAAAAGTGTGTAATCTTAATTAAAGTACAAATTACAAAGTACGGGAAAGTCTCTGCCTTCTATTGCGGTCTTTATGCCAAAGCGTATGATCTCAGCTTGGAATGGCCGCTGTTCAAATCAAGCTGTGCATTGCCCGTATGTTGTGCTTCGCATCTAGCAGTTGGGCTCCGGGCCTCACCCCCAGCCCCTCTCCATAGGAGAGGGGGGCACGGCACATGTGGCTGACTTTGGCACCCCTGCGGCTTGAGAAAAGACGCACTTCGACCTTACTTCGTACTTTGTAATTGGCAATCCGTAATCTGCGATGTGCGCTCTTCGCTCTTCGCCCCTCGCCCCTCGCCCCTCGCCCTTAGTCCACATACGTCTCCTTCATCACACCTTTCAGTTTAATGATTTCCTTCGTGTTTAGCGAGCCCACTGCTTTGACAATGCGTCGTCGGTCGATGGTGCGAATCTGATCAAGCACAACCCATCCTTTGGTTTTTCCTTGTTTGATAGAGATTCGTGTGGGATATGACTTTGAAGCACTTGTTACGGGAGCAATCACAATAGTCTGAAGGAAGCGGTTCATTTCATCGGGTGAAATCACAACGCAAGGACGCGTCTTCTTCATTTCATTGCCTATGGTGGGATCGAGGTTGACCACCACAAGCTGGTATTGCTTTATTTCCATTCATCAAAAGTTTCATCGTCAAACACATCGCTCAGGAGCGGTTTATCGTCGCCGTTTTCGTTCATTTTTTTGAACGCTTTGTCCCAGCCTTTGCGGGCTTCGGTTTTAGGTTTAAGCACGATATGGTCTTTTTCGAGTATCAATTCGATAGAATCTTGTAGGTTGTATTTTTCAATGATGGTCTTCGAAAGACGAATGCCTTTCGAATTCCCTATGGAGATGAGTGAGATTGTCATGATTCAAAAGTGTAATTACAAAGTTATTACATCTTTCTTCTTTGAACAAGTGTGTTTTTTTAGAACTCATGTTAGTGTTCGTTATCATGACGCAAAGCTGCGACGAGTCCTACGCATAAAAAAGGAATACAGTATTCCGGTTATGCCTGATGGAAGTGGTGCCTCGGCTTTGCTCGGTGTACACACGTACACAGACACACACACAACTTCTCATTCTCATTGTTTTTCTGTTTGTGTTTCTAAATTTCCAGTAGCAGTAGCGGAAGCGGAAAGGCAATGAGTTTTGACGAAAGGCTGACCTTCGTGCCTCGCTCTTCGCCCTTAGGCTCCGGGCCTCACCCCCGGCCCCTCTCCATAGGAGAGGGGAGAGCACGGCCCATGTCGCCGACTATGGCACCCCTGCTCATTGAGAAAAGACGCACCGCGACCTTACTTCGTCTTTTGTACTTTGTACTTTGTCCTTTGTAATTGGCAATCCCTAATCTGCGATGTACGACTCTGGCCCCTCGCCCCTCGCCCTTATAACCTAGAATTCCCTACTTTCGACCTATGAAAACAACAACATCCTTCCTAAGCTGCGCGCTCATACTCATTCTTTCAGCGTCCGCTGTGCACGCGCAATTTGTATTAACGGCCGCGGCCGATAGCGTTCAGATATACTCGCAGTGGGGAAAGGAGAAACCCATGAAAAAGGATAGTCCGAAGGTTCTTCAATTGCGTATTGAAAATTCAAACCCTGCACATGTCGAAGTGAGTTTCGAAATCAACTTCATCGATGAGTTACAGATCGTAGAAACATCGAAAGTTCAAACGGTAAAGATTTCAGCGGGTAAACCGGGCAAACCCAAGCGTGTGAAGCTCAAATTCAAACCCGCGAGCTACAACCCCGAAGATATCGATGATGTGGATGTCGCTATTGAGGCTGTTAGCTTGCGAAAGTGATGCGGCGTGTTGTGAGGTTCGGAATTTGATAACGGGCTGAATAACTTCGGTAAAAGGAGAAAGGAGAAAGGAGAATGGAGAATGGAGAACTGATGCGCAACAGTTCTCCATTCTCCATTCTCCTTTTACCGAAGTTATTCGTCCCGTGTTCAAATTCCGAACCTCACAACACGGATCATCACT
>JAIYBR010000101.1 GCA_027488435.1 Flavobacteriales bacterium | reverse complement strand
GGATTGATTGTGTACTTGAAATAAGCATTTGAATTGCAGCTATAACCGGTAGCCGCGTTTCCCACCGAACTACCGGACGTTCCCGTATTAGTTATTATTAAATTGGAATCATCACAAATTGTAGTGGCACTTAAGGAAAAATTAGCATCAGGAGGGCTATTGTAAGTTATTACTGGGGAAATTCCGCATGATTGGTCACATGCATTTATTGCAAGAACATAAGCATAGATGCCATTAGGCTGACTAGGCAGACTGCACTGGGAATCTGCACCTCCACCAGCCCCACAGGTGCTCTGATTTACTAAATAGGGGTTGGCCGAAGTGATTGCTGACAAATCAGTGAACGACTGAACAATTACACCTGGGTTATTTGAAAAATATAGTTCATATGCAGTTCCCGGTGAGTTTAAATTCCCCTGACCATCAATAGGATTAATGCTTGCTACCAAACTAGTACCTGGGCATAACTGAGTGCTATTACCCACACCTGCTGCCACAAAAGGATTTGATCCGAGGTATATACTAAAATCCTCACTAACCGTACAGCCATTATAACTGGCGTTTACTGTAAAATTGTTGTATCCTGGATTCGCTGTTTGATTTTGGTCGGAGTTAAAATTCACCGGTGAAGAATTTCCCCATTCGAAAGTGTATGTTGTGCCTCCATTATTTGTCAATGGGGGCAAGTTCGTAATTATGGCGGGGCCGGAGATTGTTCCATCACAACTTTTGAAAGTAACTTGACCATTAAAATCAACAGATGTTAAGTAATTACCATTTAATTGAACGTCTGGAGGATCTACACTTAACTGTGTAATTGAAATATTATCAGTTGCTGAGGTTACACTACATCCATTCAACGTTGCTGTTACTGAGAGTGTGTTGTTTCCTCCATTTTGAAACACCGCGCTTGGAGTTGTGGAAGAACCTCCGCTCACACTTCCTCCGCTATTATTCCAAGTATATGTGATCCCGTTTACAGGTGTAAAGCCTGTAATTGGAATTGAAACGCCAGGACAACCTGTGGCTTGCAGATTAAAACTAGGCACCGCAGGCAAAGGCAATACGTTAATCTGTATAGTTTCTATAATAGGATTGGGGCAACCACTAACCGTTGCTGTTACCGTATAGATGCCTTGAGCTGCCGCCGTAACCGTAAATGGATTAGGATCACTGGTGCTATTCGTAAAGGAATTCGGGCCGGACCAACTGTAGTTAACTGTTGGATTTCCCGTCAATCCCGAAATAGTCGAATTTAGATTCAATTGATTCCCTGAACAAATACTGGTAGAATTAGCATTTGCAACCAACGAAATCGAATTACACTGTCCATCCAAATTAGAAAATACAGATACCAATAATGCCAACGTCAAGGATAACCTCAACCAACTCCCCAATACAAAACCGACAAAGCGTAGTGATTTCATTCGTGGCACAGGCAGAATTTAGAATTTCGGGTGTGAATATACATAATTCAGCTCAATCTAAATGCGCATGGCAAACTGTTGCAAAAAAGCGTAGTGGTTTCATTGAGCGAACGTGAAGTTTTTAAATTTCCGTGCGCGAAAATACATAACAACAAGGAAATCCATTGAAAACCAGGTGAAATAAAGTTTGGAGATGGGGCCTTCTTCGGCCGATGTACGGTGCGTCTCTCCAAAAAAAACAACCGAGGTAATGCAGCGCTCAAAAAAAAAACAACCTGCCCCATCCTGCGTAAATTCGCGCCTCAAATTCCAACCTCATGTCTGCCTCCACGCAAACCGCCACCCTTGACCAAGCTCGCGAAATGGGCCTTCGCCCTGATGAATTCGACAAGATCACCGAGATTCTCGGTCGCACGCCAAACTTCACTGAAATGTGCGTCTACTCCGTGATGTGGAGCGAACACTGTTCCTACAAAAACAGTATCAAGTGGTTGAAGACACTTCCAAAAGATGGCCCACACATGCTCGTAAAAGCGGGTGAAGAAAACGCCGGACTGGTAGATATCGGCGATGGAATGGGGTGCGCTTTCAAAATCGAATCGCACAACCACCCCAGTGCCATTGAGCCCTACCAAGGCGCAGCTACAGGTGTCGGCGGAATCAATCGCGACATATTCACCATGGGCGCCCGTCCCGTGGCTCAGCTCAATTCACTGCGTTTCGGGAAACTCGACAACCCTCGCACAAAATGGCTAATGGCCGGCGTAGTAAAAGGTATTGGTGATTACGGCAATGCGTTCGGTATTCCAACCGTGGGCGGCGAAGTATATTTCGATGAATCCTACCAAAGCAACTGCCTCGTCAATGCAATGTCGGTGGGTTTGATCGATTCGAAAAAAATCATTTCTGCAAAAGCAAAAGGCCCGGGAAATCCTGTTTTTATCGTTGGTTCTGCTACCGGAAAAGATGGAATTAAAGGGGCCTCATTCGCGTCGAAAGATATCACAGCAGAAAGTGCTAAAGACCTTCCTAGCGTGCAAGTGGGTGATCCTTTCCAGGAAAAACTGCTGCTCGAAGCAACCATGGAGCTTGCCGAAACCGATGCTATCGTTGGTATGCAAGACATGGGTGCGGACGGCATCACGTGCAGCACATCCGAAATGAGTGCTGGAGGTGGCGTGGGCATGGATATTCACCTCGATAAAGTTCCTACACGTCAGGCCGGCATGCAACCTTTCGAAATTCTGCTCAGCGAATCGCAAGAGCGAATGCTCATCGTCGTGAAGAAAGGTGAAGAGGAAGTCGTAAATCGCATCTTCGAAAAGTGGGACCTTCACGCAGTGCACATCGGCGATGTAACCGAAGGTAACACGCTCCGCTATTTCATGAACAACGAACTCGTGAGTGAAATTCCGGCGAAAAGTCTTGTACTTGGAGGTGGTGCTCCCGTATACGAACGCGAATACACCGAGCCGGCGTACTATGCGGAGGCCAAGAAATTCAAGATAGAAAATATTGCTGAACCCAAAGACCTCGTCGTTGTCGCTCGACAGCTCATGGCCAATCACAATATCGCCAGTAAGAAATGGATCTATGAGCAATACGACAGCATGGTAGGCACTGCCAACATGAGTACCAACAAGCCATCTGATGCCGCCATCGTAAATATCAAAAACACCAACAAAGCGCTTGTTTTATCGGTCGATTGCAACGGACGTTATGTGCAAGCCGATCCGGAAGTAGGCACCATGATCGCCGTTTGCGAAGCGGCACGCAACATCGTATGCTCGGGTGGTGAACCAAGCGCCATCACCAACTGCCTCAACTTTGGCAATCCGTACAACCCTGAAGTTTACTGGCAATTTGTTGGCGCTATCAAAGGAATGGGCGCAGCTTGTAAGAAATTCGAAACACCGGTTACCGGTGGAAATGTGAGCTTCTACAACCAAACTGCAAATGCCGATGGCTCTGCAGCTCCCGTATTTCCAACGCCAACAATCGGCATGTTGGGTGTAATGAAAGATAAGAGCCTACAAACCACTCTCGACTTCAAATACAAAGGCGATCTCATCTATTTACTCGGTGTGCCGCGCAACGATATCAGCTCTTCTGAGTACCTCTATTCTTTCCATGGAGTAAAGAACTCTCCGGCTCCATTCTTTGATCTGGAAGAAGAATTCCAGCTACAACAATGCCTGAAGGCCTTAATCAAAAACAACTTCATTAGCTCGGCGCACGATGTCAGCGACGGTGGTTTGTTTGTTTCCCTTTGCGAAATGGGATTCCCCAACTCGCTTGGCTTCGATATCGTAACCGACAGCGAAATACGCCGCGATGCGTTCCTGTTTGGTGAGTCGCAAAGCAGAATTGCCGTAACCGTTGTGGAAGATTACGAAGACGAGTTCTTAGATTTCGTTGGTGACAGTGGAGTGCAAGTCATGCTGCTAGGCCACGTTACCAAAGGGCGCGTAACAATCGACGAAGAAAACTTCGGGTTCATTGAAGACTACCGCATGCTCTATGAGAATAGCATCGGTGAAGCAATGGTGTAATTGCCGCTTACGTCATCAATCTTAAAATAGCGATTTAACTGTGCTCGCACCCAAGCATCTTGCTTCGTGAATTGTATTGATGTGCGTTAACCTGCACTTCACTATGTGCTGCATGACTAATCGTTCAGTTCGATTCAACGACCGATAACTCTGCAGCTTAAAAAACAATCACACGATGAAATGGATTCAACTTCCGTTGTTTTCTATGCTTCTTTTTTGGCTAATCGGCAAGAATGAACAACTGAACGTTTCTGCTTCCTCCCTTGAATCAACATGGCTCATCCGATTCGAAGAAGATTTTTTTCGAGAAAACATCGATTGGCCATTTGAAGTAAAGCAGCTAGAAATTCATCGCCCTGTACATTCCGTTATCATTCAAACTTCCCTCTCTGAAAATGGTCTTAGAAAGGTACTTTCCAATTATGCCGGTATAGCCCGCATAGAGCGTGGTTATGTCGACCCATTCAATTCGCCTGTTTATCCTACCGGCTTCGCAATTCTGGAACCTCGAGGAGAGGAGTCCATTCAGTTTTTAACCCAAAAAATGAATTGCTCTATCAAAGAAACGCTGAGCGCTTTGGGTTGGTGCATCGTCCACATTCCGCATGACTATTCATTTGAAGAATTCAATCGCCTCTGCCGGCAATCCAATCTTTTCAAAAATATTCATCGCGACGAAATCATCGTTTGTGAATCGCATCAAACAAACGACCCGATGTATTCAGGCTCCTGGCATTTGCAGCAATTGAACGACAAGGATATTGATGCCCCTGAGGGTTGGGCGTTGTTAGGCCAGGCATCCAACAATCAGTCTATCACGATTATCGAAGGTGTTGGATTCGATACGCTCAACGCCGATTTAGCCGGGCGGTTTATTGATCGATTTAGTGCGGTCGATAATTCGAACAACGTATACGCAAACACGACAAACGAACGCCACGGTACTGCTACTTCAGGCATAACGGGCGCCATTGCCAACAACGCCATCAGTGCGGCAGGAATTGGCTACAACAAACTGAAACTTCAACTCATTCGGCTTGGATACAATGTGACTTCTTCAGGCACTTTCTCTACTACATCTGTCATGCAAGCCGCAGCCATAAATCGGGCTATGGCTTTACCATCGACGAGCGCAATCTCGATGTCGTTCGGATCAAGCAATTTTCAAACAGCATTTCAAAGCGCTATTACCTCGGCAAGAACCCAAGGCCGCTCCAATAAAGGCATACCGGTATTCGCAAGCAGCGGCAATTCAGGTTTATCGACATGGACCAACTATCCTGCCTCCTACTCGGGTGTTATTGCAGTAGGTGCAACAACCAACACCGATGCGCGTGCATCCTTCTCCAACTATGGGACAGCGCTCACACTTTCGGCACCGGGAAGTGGCATCGCAACTACCGACATTACCGGCGCAAATGGATATAGCACCGGCGACAACACCTACTTCAGTGGCACAAGCGCTGCCAGCCCTGTGGCCGCAACCATCGGCGCTCTCATGATTGCTGCGAATAATTCACTAACTGAAACGCAGATTCTTCAATTTTTGGCCGCATCATGTGAAAAAGTGGGCGGATACACCTATTCCAGCAACACATCACACCCACAGAGTTCGTGGAGCAATGAACTCGGATTTGGCCGAGTAAACATGCAAACAGCTATACAATTAAGTTTAGACAATCTACCACAACTTCCAGATGTTACTATTAGCTCATTGAACTTGTCTGCTGCTTCAGCAACCATTGGCCAAACCATCACTATCAATGCAACTCAGCAAATCGCAACAATGAACGCGACGGTCATTACACCTGTTTGCGAATTTCGATATTCATCAGACACACTCTGGAGCGCAGATGACATCGTTGTTGGAACAAGCACATCCAACTTAGGAGTTGGTGTTCTGAGCGAAAATGAGTCTATCACTTACACCCTTCCGGCGGGAACAGGCACGAAATATATCCTAGCTAAAGCGGATGCTAGTTCCGGCATTTCAGAATCAAACGAATCCAACAATCTTCGCTATACATCCTTGGCAGTCGCGAATGCATCAACCGCAATAGATGTGAGCTTGCTGAATACTCAAAGCTCCATGACTACCGCTACCGTAGGACAAAGCATCACGATTTCCTGCACACAAAAAATATCGTCTACGACAACCACGCGCTACGTGTCATTGCAATACAGACTAAGCACAGACAATATCTGGCAAAGCACCGACACATTCATTGGAAGTGACTTATCCACTTTCACATCAACCGTTCTAAGCGAGTCAGAAAACATTACCTGCACCATACCTAACCAAATTGGTACGCGCTATTTGTTGCTAAAAGCAGACGCCGGAAACTCTGTTACAGAATCGAATGAAAACAACAATATCGTGGCCATACCTATCACCATTTCAGCGGCTGCAATGCCTATCCTATCCAACGAAAACCGACGCTTGGAAAATGGAATTCTTGCGGAAGCAATAAAAGCATATCCCAATCCGGCGAGCACACAACTTACGATTGATGCAGGAGCATTCGAATGGACAGAACTCGCAATCTTAAATCTGAATGGCCAAGTATTGAAGGAATACAATTCACTTGAGCACAGCAGCCTCATTCATATTCCTGTGAATTCCCTCGAACCAGGAACCTATCTAATACGTCTCACGAACGCTTCTGAATGCGCTTTCGTTCGCGCAATCATTGAATAGAATTATTTGATTAATCGGATAACTCTAGATCCAATTTCCGTTGTGCATTCAAGCAGATAAACCCCACGCGACAGCTTGTCCGTTTCTATTGTCACCTGCTGCACCCGTCCGTTGGCTATAACCGGCGTCATGACCGGTCTGCCGGCTGCATCGAGAAGCCTGAACTGTACCTCACAATCCACCGGCAAGGTATACTGCACGAAAAGAAAATCTGATGCGGGATTGGGCCATACATTCAGACTCGACAACTCCCCAAACTCATCCACACCCACCGATGAAATGACAATGTCTTCACACAAGGTGGAAGAACATGCCGGGTCTGAAGCGTCTTCGTATAGCACACATAGCTGATATACGCCAATACTTTGATAAGCGTGTTGTCCTGAACTTTCTGAAAGTTCATTCGAACCATCGCCCCAATTGATTGAATAAGTAGGTTCCTGAGCGCCGGTTCCTTCTGCCAATACAGAAACGGTGTTGCCACTTTGTGTAATCGACACATCGAGTACACAAACCCCTGAAGCAAAGGTGACGTTAACAGTCGCCGTTGCGTTTAGCTGACATCCCAAGATATTGTTGACATCCGTGTAAGTTGCGCTTATCGAATAAGTACCCGCATTAGCGTATACATGGCTCAAAGGAAGGTCGCTGTAACCTGCAGACCCGTCGCCCCAGTCAACGAAATACTCCGGCGCTGTGGCACCACCCGAGAATACCTGCAACTGAACTTCCAAATTATTGATGAGCGGCACGAAGTCAAAAAAACAGTCCCCTGAAGATGGATCGATATTCACCTCAACACAATCGCTACTTTGACAGCCCGCATTGCCGGGGACTCCATAATAAACGCAAGCCGTATACACAGCGGGCACTTCATAGGTATGCTCTGTAACAGGACTCATGTCAAAAGTTCCATCACCCCAATCAATGATGTATTCAGCTGAAGCTCCACCATTTCCATTGACCGAGATGTAGGCAGTCTGCCCAAGTAACGCAACATCCAATGCTACCGGACATGCATTACCTTCTCCAATAATTTCGACTTCTCTGCAATCCGTTCTCGAACACGGTAGTGCAGGATCCAAATCGGTCATGGTGACACACACAAAATAATATCCCGGTTGAGCATACTCATGCAACAAAGACTCGCCTATCTCAACGGGGCTTCCATCGCCCCAGTCAACGCTGTAGGAAGGAATCGACGTATTATCGCTGCTAGCCTGCACGGTGGCAACCAACTCGATTGTTTCCAATTCAAAACTCAAGCTGCATGAACCTCCTGTGATTAGTATGCTTTCGTATGAGAAAAATGAGCACTCCGGATTAGACAAATCTTCGTAACTATAGAAAATTAAGTACTCACCGTCAGAAGGATACTCGTGTTCGAAAAATGGAGTGTTGAGCGTATCGCTTGTACCATCACCCCAATCAATACTATATTCGGGCGAAACAGCGACAATTCCATCAGTTATGAATTCGATGGTGACATTCGTTCCACTTCCGCCAATATTCAAACTGGCGGTGCATTGTGAAAGACTGATTTGTGCAAATGAAAAAAGAATGAATGTGCTGAGAAACGCTTTCATGATATTTCGGATTGTTCAACAAACATAAGAAGCAACCGATCTACGCTTGCGATAATCCCTTAAAAAACAAGAGGCCACCCTCTGGCAGCCTCAAGTCACTAAACCTTTAACCAAAACCTACCCACTCGATAGAGGGAAAGTCTTGAATGGTAAACCATCCAAGTTCCCGAACGGTTCAATTCAAACAAAAAAAATAAATTTGCACCTCCCTTAAATCCCCCCTCTTGCCTATGCGTGTGGTTATACAGCGAGTAAAAAAAGCCTCAGTTAGCATTCAAGATTCAATTACATCTTCTATTGGTGCTGGACTCTTGGTTTTAGTTGGAATTGAAGAAAGCGACACCCAGGAAGATGCTCTTTGGCTGGCTCAAAAAATCACTTCTATGCGCATCTTCAGTGATGAGGAGGGTAAAATGAATCTCGATATACTGCAATCAAGTGGAGAATTGCTTGTGGTTAGTCAGTTTACGCTCCACGCCCAAACAAAAAAGGGTAACCGCCCTTCGTTCATTCGAGCAGCGCGCCCGGAGAAAGCTATTCCGATTTATTCCTACTTCCTGGAACAACTCAACGTGCTATTGGCAAAACCAGTTCAAACAGGAACTTTCGGGGCCATGATGGACGTTGCACTAATCAACGATGGACCTGTCACCATCTGGATGGATACAGCGCAGAAAGAATAATATGCTTGCTTCAAAAGGCGCCAAAGAGAATATGCTTGTGCCATTATTGACCGAATAACTAACTTCGGCGCATGCTCGACAAAGACATCCTCTACCTCAAAGGTGTAGGGCCGCAGCGCGCCGAAGTGCTGAAGGCCGAGTTGGGCATTCGAACCTGGGAAGAATTGCTGGAGTATTTTCCTTTTCGCTACATCGATCGATCTCAGATTACACGTATAGCCGACATCCAAACCGATGCGACAAACGTCCAACTCATCGGACAAATCGTTTCGACACGCGAAATCGGCGTGGGAAACGGCAAACGACTTACCGCTATTTTCCGCGACGAAAGCGGCGATATCGAGCTCGTCTGGTTCAAAGCGGTCAAGTGGCTTATCCAAAGCTTAAAGCTCAATCAGCCCTATGTGCTGTATGGTCGACCTACCGAATTCAAAGGGCGCTACAACATCACACATCCCGAACTTGAAATACTCGAAGATGCGCGCATTACACAGGGCAGCGAACTCAAGCCGGTTTACAACACTACTCAAAAGTGCACAGCAAAAGGTCTGCACAGCAATGGCATCGCCAAACTCACGCGTCAGCTCATCGAAGAAGCGAAGCCTATAGTAGCGGAAAATTTACCCGACTATATCCTTGAACGCTTTAAACTGATGCCCCGCAATGAAGCGATTGCTCAAGTGCATATGCCTTCAACACTCCCTTTGCTCGAGGCTGCTCGTCGAAGACTAAAATTCGAAGAGCTGTTCTACATCCAGATACAACTGGGCAAACAAAAACTCAGCAACACACAACAAGAACGTGGAGTAGTATTCGAAAAAGTGGGTGAAATCTTCAACTCATTCTATCATCAACATTTACCATTCGAACTCACGGGCGCGCAAAAGCGAGTCATGAAAGAAATACGCGCCGACGTAGCGCGTGGGCATCATATGAACCGCCTCATCCAAGGCGATGTGGGTAGCGGAAAAACCATTGTTGCCTTGCTAGCGGCTTTGCTCGCCATCGACAATGGCTATCAAGTATGCCTCATGGTACCCACCGAAATTCTCGCCATGCAGCACTTTGCTTCCATCAGCGAATTGCTCAAGCCAACAGGTGTGAACGTAGCTCTGCTGAAAGGATCAACACCTAAATCGGAAAGAAAAAAAATACACGCTCAGCTTGAATCAGGGGAACTACCCTTCATTATCGGAACACATGCGCTGATAGAACCAACAGTGAAGTTCATCAACCTGGGTCTTTGCATCATCGACGAACAACATCGCTTCGGTGTGGCACAGC
>JAIYBR010000019.1 GCA_027488435.1 Flavobacteriales bacterium | reverse complement strand
GTCCAAAACCAGTTGAGCGGGCGATGGCAAAGGCGCTTTTGGCTTCATCGCTCTACATGCATTTTTATATAGAGCACAACAAGGGCCATCATCGCAATGTGGGCACGTCTATCGACGGAGCAACGGCTCGAAGAAATGAGATGCTCTATTCTTTCTGGATAAGAACCATCGTTCAGTCATTTCGCTCGGCATGGCAAATAACGGTGAAGGAATTGGGAAGGAAGAAGCTTCGTGTTTGGAGTCGGCACAATGAAATGCTGCGAATGTTGACTATTCAAGTGGCCTTGTGCGCGGCCATTGGGTTTGTCTTTTCGTGGACAATACTTGGCTATTTTGTTTGCGCTGCAGGAATGGGCATTCTCTTGCTCGAAACGGTCAACTACATTGAGCATTATGGTTTATATCGAAATAAGGTAAGCGAATTCCGGTATGAAGATGTAGAGCCAAGGCACTCCTGGAATTCCGATCATGTGTTGGGCCGACTGGTGCTTTTTGAATTAACACGCCACAGCGATCACCACTACGAACCGGCAAAGCATTATCAGTTACTTGATAGTATGAATGGCGCCTCTCAACTTCCTGCAGGTTACCCAGCCATGATCCTGCTGTCTATGTTCCCTCCAGTGTGGTTTCGAGTGATGCACCCGCGATTGCCGGGTTAATCAATCGCGAACGTATTAGATTAAATCGGTTACTTTTGATTGTTCATTGTTCCACTACTGAAAAATTATGCTATGATTCGTTTATTCCTGTTGCTCGGATTGTTGAATGTATCGATTGTCTTTGCTCAATTCACAGAGGTTCAACATGGATTTCTTTTGAATGGAACGCCGGCCGGTACAACATCAGGTCTCAGCTGGTACGATTACAATCGCGATGGATGGGATGACTTGACTGTTGGCCAGGGAAGTGCAGAGATAATGCTCTATCGCAACATACAGGGCACACTTCAATTGGTGTACGCATTTCCAAACACAACACAGGTTAAGTCTTTTCAATGGGTCGATTATGACAATGACGGTGATGCCGACTTGTTTGTTTGCGCCGTGAATGCGAGTTGCAGACTATGGCGCAACAACGGAGGTTTGAATTTTACGGATGTGTCAATCAATTTGAATTTACCTGCACCCGGTGAGGATTCAATGGGCGCATCATGGGGTGATTATGATCGTGATGGCTGGCTCGATGTGTATGTCTGCAATTATTTTGGAGTGAATTGGTTGTTGCGCAACAAGGGCGATGGAACGTTTGAAGATGTAGCTCCTGCGCTTGGTGTAGGCAATGGAGTGAAGCCAACCTATATGTGCAGCTGGGTCGACTACGACAACGATTGCTTACTCGATTTGTATGTGGGCAACGACCTCAATCAGCCCAACGAAATGTACAAGAACACGGGCTCCGGATTTGTGGCTGTTGGTGCAGAGATAGGTTTGGCGTATTCCATAGAGTCGATGGGAATTAGTTGGAGCGATTACGATAATGATCTCGACCTCGATGTGTATATCACCAATGCTGCTTCCGGAAATAAGTTGCTTCGAAACGATGATGGTGTTTTTTCTGATGTAGCCGTGGCTGCGGGAGTTGCAGTAAATGCGCTGTCGTGGGGCTGCCTCTGGATGGATTTTGACCACGATGGTCGCGATGATTTGCATGTTGGAACACAGGCACCGCTCGTGCAGCAGAATGTGAATTTCTTATTGCGCCAATTACCGGATACCACCTTCACAAACATCAGTTTACCAACCGATATCGGTAGCTGTTTTGCATCTGCTAAGGGAGATTTGAACAACGATGGCTTCTGGGATTTCGCAGACTCATTCGTGTTGCCCACATCATTCAAAGTCTGGCGCAACAATGGGGTGGGAGGTAATTGGGTGAAACTGTCTTTGCGAGGTATCAATGGAAATACCGATGCGATTGGCTCTAAACTCTATTACTCACATGGTGGTCAAACACACTACACGCAAACGTTCTGTGGCGAAAGTTTTTTCGGACAGGATTCGCAGTATGAGATTTTGAGTTTGGGTAGTTCAACATCGCTCGACAGTTTGCGCGTGGAGTGGCCAAGCGGAAGAATAGAGCACTACTATAATCTGCCCATCAACTCTGTCACAGCATTGATTGAAGGAGCAGGACAAAGCTCATCTATGACAGTGAGCAAGGATTTTTTGTGCAGCGAACAAGATGAAGTGCTTCTAGCGGCACCCGATGGAATTGCATACCTATGGTCGACGGGAGAGTCGGAGCAATCTATTTTGATTAGCAATCCGGGTGAGGTTTCTATGGTATATGCCAATGCGTGTGGATTTGAGGACACGCTACAAGTCACGATTCCCCTTTTGCCTCTGCCTGCCATTGAGGAAGACATACAACAGCCATCCTGCTTTGGTTATTCCGATGGTTGTTTGGGAGTGCTCCTGGATGAATCGCAACCGGTTAATACTACTTGGACTCAACAAGGACAGGTGGTTTCGAATTGTTTGTTGCCTGCGGGTGTATATGAGTTTGAAGCGCTCGCCGCTTCAGGTTGCCGGTATACGGGGAGTGTTGAATTGATAGATCCGGAAGTACTTGCTCTTTCTACCCAGTCGGTTACAATTTGCAGCGATGCAACCGCAGCTGCGCAATGGGAAGCCACCGGAGGAACTGGGGCGTATAGTTTTAGTGTGTTAGGCGTCGCGGATTTGGAGAATCTCTCGCCGGGCGAATACACAGGCGTCGTAACAGACGCGAATGGTTGTGCGGCTCAAGATAATTTTACCATCGGTTCTTATCCCACCATCAATTTTATTGCAAGTGCTGACAGTATCTGCACCGGTGATGTGACTTCATTGCAGTATTTCGGATTTGGAGGTACGTTACCTTACACATACGACTGGCAAGGTCAAAACCCAGGTGCTTTGCCGGTGGGTGATTACACGTTTACTCTTACCGATGGAAACGGGTGCACAGATGAGGTGCAAGTGCAAGTGGCTTCTTATCCTGCACTGGACGTCGTTATTGGTGAGATCCTGAATTCGAATGGTGGTGATAATGGCTCTATTGCGTTGACCATTGGCGGAGGTGAGCCACCGTATTCTATTCTTTGGAATACAGGCGACACAACAGCTCTATTGGATAGCATTGGCCCGGGTATTTATTCAGTGTTGGTCACAGATGCGAATGAGTGCCAAGGAAGTGCTGTACAAAATATTATCGACCTTGGTATGGAGAAACTGTTAGACGGAGTCGAGTTCTATCCCAATCCTGTTGAGGGTTTATTGCAAATTCGAACCGGCAGCGCCGGTAGTTATGAGGTTTATAATGCCATGGGCGACAGGGTTTCATTCGGTCTGCTGACTACAGGGCAAAACAGCATCGACTTGCATGCGCTTTCAACTGGTTTGTACGTTGTTCAGATGCTAAATGAAAAAGAACGTGGCTCATTTACAATCGTCAAGCGATAACAATATCGCAAAGAAGAGCCGCCAAGCACAGAGCATTTGTAAATTCGCGCCATGCCATTATTCAGCCATTTAGTGTCTTCACGCTTGCCCTCTAAATACGGGCATTTCGTTATGGATGCATTCGATAGTGGACGAGAGGAGCAGCCCCACCTTGTGCTCCGTAATGCAGGAATTGGCACCGATGTAGTCAACGTTCGTGTTCATTCGGAGTGCATTACCGGCGACGTATTTGGCTCAACCCGCTGCGATTGCGGAGAGCAATTGAGTGCCTCCTTGAACTACATCGCAGAGCATGGCGGAGTGCTCATATACCTTCGCCAAGAAGGCAGAGGCATAGGGCTAGTCAATAAACTCAAAGCATACAATTTGCAGGATGAAGGTTTTGATACAATCGTAGCGAATCATCAGCTGGGCTTTGCCACCGATTTGAGAAGCTACGAAGCGGCAATTGTAATTTTAAAACACTTTGCAATACAGCGCATCAACCTCATGACGAACAATCCGGAGAAGCTCGATGCTTTTGAAAATTCCGGCATTCATGTCGAGTCACGAATACCGGTTGTCATTTCACCGGTTGCCGACAACGAGCGCTATCTTCAAACGAAGAAGGACGGCATGGGGCATATGATTTAGGGGGGAAGGGGTAATCGGAAAAAGTATAAAGTATAAGGGGTGAGGTATAAGGTGCGATGTAACTCAAACCTTACCCCTTACCCCTTACCCCTTATCCCTTATCCCTTATCCTGAATGCGCATCGTAAGCACCCCCGCAGCAATAAGCAAGCAACCGCCAAGGCTAATCGCCATCATTCGGTTTTCGTGAAGCACATTTTCCATGACCCAGCCGAACGAAAGTGCAGCTATAATTTCGGGCAATACAATGAAGAAGTTGAAGATGCCCATGTACACGCCAATTTTATCTGCGGGTAAGCAATCGCTCAGCATGCTGTAGGGCATGGAAAGAATGCTGGCCCAGGCAATACCTACGCACGCCATAACGGCAAATAATAGATATGCTTGTTCGGCACCGTGAATGAATTGAAGCATGATGAGGGCTATACCTCCAATAGACAAACACAACTGATGCGTGAATTTTTTTCCGATGCGACTAGCAAGCACAGGCAACGCAAGAGCAAACAGGAAGGTCGTCAAATTCTGCACGCTGTAGGTGAGTCCGGCGAGTTCGTTGCCTTCTTTATAGAGCGCACGCATTGCGGGGTCTGCACCTTCTGCAGCAGTTCCTCCGAAGATGTCGGCACCTACTGCAGGCGTGTAGTAGAACCACATGAGGAACAAGCCCGGCCAGGTAAGAAACTGAACTAATGCAAGCTGTTTCATTTTGCGTGGCATGTGGGTGATGGCGTGTGCGATTTCTGCAGCCCCTGCTGCGAAGCCTCGTTTGCGTTCAACCACTTTTTCGCTATCCGGAATTTCTTGCGGAGGATATTCTTTCGTTGTTACAATGGTGTAGAGAACAAAGAGAAAGAAGGCTGCTGCGCCGATGTAAAAGCTGAGCTTCACGTTGGTGGGAATGCCGGTATGTCCCTCGGCATCTGTAATACCAATCCAATGCGTAAAGATCCAGGGCAGTGCACTTGCTACAACAGAACCAAGTCCGATGAATAAACTTTGCATACTGAAGCCGAAGGTGCGCTGATTTTCGGGGAGTTTGTCTGCTACGAATGCGCGAAACGGTTCCATCGAAATGTTGATGGATGAATCGAGAATCCAGAGTAAACCCGCAGCCATCCAAAGTTCGCTGCAGTT
>JAIYBR010000131.1 GCA_027488435.1 Flavobacteriales bacterium | reverse complement strand
AGTTCGTCTTCCGAAAGTTGAAGTGATTCTTGTTGGATTTGATGATGCAATTTGGATGAGAGCGGAGCCAATCGTGCATGCAGTTCAAGGGCCCCGATGTTGCCGGTAATCCCCGAAAGCGTGTGGACATATGCGGCTATCGGTTTTATCTGTTGGTCGCGCAGAAGTTGTTCGCATTCTTCCTCGATATTGCCATATACCGCTGCGTATGATTTGAGCAGTTTTTCATAAGAAGCCCTTTTGTTGCCTAGCCGATAAAGACCGTCTTGCAGGTTAATTCCTGCAATCTGATAGGGCAGCACCTCGCCGGATGTTTGCTGAATGGAAATATCTTTTTGATGAATGTGCTTGATGAGCGCGGTGTAAAGAACAAATGGATCAATGGGCTTTGTAATGTGCTCATTCATGCCTGCAGCCAGACTCTTTTCGGCTTCTCCTTTCATGGCGTGAGCCGTCATAGCTAGGATGGGGAGTCGTTTATGTTGTTCGTTCTGTCTAATTTTTTGCGTCGCCGTTAGTCCGTCCATTTCCGGCATTTGAATGTCCATGAGAACACAGTCAAATGTTGAACTGTCCACCTGGTTAAGCGCTTCAAGTCCATTGCGGGCAATGGTAACATCGGCACCCACATCCTGCAGCAGCTCGATGGCCAAATCCAGATTCATTTCATTGTCTTCAACAAGTAAGATTTTTTTACCGGTAAGCTCACCGCGCAGGTATTGCATATCGACCAAATTGCTCACCTCTGTTTTGCTGCGTGTTGGAGTTAAATGAAGCAAGTTGTTGATGACATCGAACAGAGTAGATGGATTTACTGGTTTTAATAAGTAGTCATCGATAATTTTTTGGCTGGTCGCTGCTTTGATCGAATCAATTCCAAAGGCCGTAACCATCACCACCGAAGGAATATTCTTGGTGCTTTTACGCAAATGCTCCACAAGTTCAACTCCATTCATTTTTGGCATTTTCCAGTCAATAATCAGAATTGAGAAAGGCTCGCTTTCGGTATGCTGATCTTCGAATAACTGAATGGCCTCTTGCGAGCCGGCTGCGGCAAATACTTCGAAGCCAAACGACTCGAGCATTTCCTGCAAGACCATTCGTGCGCTTTCGCTGTCATCTGCCAGCAGGGCCTTCAGCCCCTTGCGATGCTGAAATTCGGTGTGGGGAAGGTTTGTCTTTTCCTCGTGTACCTGAAAAGTGGCTGTGAATGAAAATACGCTGCCATGACCAAAGGTGCTTTCAACGAGTAGCGAACCATTCATAAGTTCTATAATACGCTTGCAAATGGTGAGTCCCAACCCGGTTCCGCCGAACTTGCGTGTTGTAGAAATATCGGCTTGTTGAAAGGGTGAAAAAATGCGTTGAAGTTGATCTTCACTCATTCCAATGCCGGTGTCTTCAATGCGAAATGCCAACTCGACACGGCTATTCTCAATCCTCAGAAGTTTTGCCGAAATTTTGATTTCTCCTTTTTCAGTGAACTTTGCTGCATTGTCGGTCAAATTCAATAAGACCTGGCGCAATCTCAAACCATCTCCGCTCAAAATCTGTGGGATGTGATGGTCGATTTGAGTAATTAACTCCACCTCTTTTTTCTTGCGGAGTTTGACATTGACAGCATCTGCTACTTGTGCAATGGTTTCCTCTAAAAACAGAGGTGAATACTCCAATTGCAATTTGCCTGCTTCAATTTTGGAGAAATCAAGAATATCGTCAATGATGCGAAGAAGTGCCTTGGCGGAAATGTCAACCTTGTGAATGTACTCACTCTGTTTCGGATTGAGCTCTGTGCGTTGAACCAGATAATTCATGCCTATGATGGCATTCATGGGTGTTCGAATTTCGTGCGACATGTTCGCAAGAAATTCGCTCTTGGCTTTGTTTGCTAAGTCTGCCATTTCGCGCAGTATGACCATTTGATCATAGCGCTCATTGATTTCCTTGTTTTTTTCTTGGACGATGTCGAGTTGCTTTCCTCCGAAAGAGGCGAAAATTCCGAGAAATAAGGGGGCTGTATCAATGATCCACAACATTTCCGATTCTCGCTGGCAAGTCAACAGGAGCTCCCAGTTTATTCGGCTATAGAGCATCCACGATTCGAAGAGTGTTCCAATAACGGGAAAACAAAGTCCGAATAGCGCGCCGTACAAGGCATAACGCTTTTGTTCTGTAGTCAAGAGTTGGCGGAGAGTCATGGTTTACGGCACAAGGCCCACAAAGCTAGCTATAATGAAGGAATCAATCAGGCCTTTTGCCCTAGAATCGAACGAAGTGTATCAAACGACATGGGCTTACCAATAAAGTCGGTGACCAGGGGCGTTTCTTTGGCTCGCTGAAGATCGCGGTCGTCGAGGGTAGAAGAGAGCACGTATATGCGCGAGTGAGAGAAGCGTTCAGCATTCATGGTAGCCATTGCATCGAGCACTTCAAAGCCTCCCATGACCGGCATGCGAATATCCAGAAACAAAAGGTCAAACGTTGGCTCGGAATCTTGCTCCAGGTAATGCAGTAATTCTTGCCCCGATTTAAATACATCGATTTGAACGCCGGGAATCAAACGCTTTAATACTTCACCATGAAGCATATTGAAAATGTCGTCGTCGTCGACCAGGAGTACATGCTGAATTGTGTTCATTTGAATTTTAAATCGGGTATGGTTATCGTCATCGTGGTGCCTTTGCCGAGTTGTGATTCTACTTGCAAAGAACCGTTCAGTTTATTGGCTATCTCTTGACAAATATATAAGCCCAAGCCGGTTCCTATGCTTGAAGTTGTACCGCGGTAAAACATCGTGAATATCTTATCCAAATGCTGCGAGTCAATGCCCTCGCCATTGTCTGTCACCAGCATTATGATTGATTTTTCATCTCGCTTGAGTGTGAATTGTACAAAGCTGTCAGTCTCTCTTTTTCGATACTTGATGGCGTTGCCAATGACGTTTTTGAGAAGCACACCGATTCTTGATTTGTCGGAATAGATGATTGGTTCGGTTTGAATGTCGAGTATCAATTCCAGATTGCCTTGGGCGCTGTATTGAAGATCGTTGTATGATTGCTTCACCATATTCACTACATCGAAATTTTCGTATTCAATGTCGAGACGCGAATTGCGGGAGTATTCCAGAATCTCTTGAATAGTTCCATCAAGTCTCGACGCTGAACCATCGACCATCTCTAAATACTTCCGCGTTTTCTCATCGATCTCGCTCGAATGTGTTATCAAAGAAACAATGCCTTTGATGGAGAGCAGAGGAGAGCGCAGATCATGCGATATGCTATAAACAAAATTGTCGAGCTCGGCATTTATCTTATGGAGCTCTTCATTTTTTCGGTTTACCGCTTCCTGTACTTTTTTCAGTTCGGAAATGTCTACGCCGGTAACTATGATGTGCTCAATTCTGCCTGATGCATTGCGATAGGGAAGAATGCTCTGCAAAAATTGTATAGGCTCGCCATTTTCTGAGTTGCTCTCGTCTTCTACGCGCACGATTTGTCCCTTTTCGACCGATGCGCGAATGTGTTCAATGAGGTTCCAGGCACGTTCACTAACATCGTTCTGGGTGACTTCAAAAATGGATTCACGCGAGCCCGGATCCCACCAAATGGCTCCCTCTTTCGGTGGCTCACTGCTAAACATCAATCTGCCATCTGCATCGAACACGTATTTCTGCGATGGCGAATGATTGAGGATGCTTTCGTAGAACATCTTGAGAGTGGCCATGCGCTCTGCCGCGGCGTCGCGCTCACGCTTCATTGCGATCTCTTCTGTAATGTCTTTGGTGCTGCCCACTACACGAAGTAAGTTTCCTCTCTCATCGCGCTCCGAAACAAGGAGTGCCTCAACAATTCGCTCCGCGCCATCCGACTTTCGCTTGATACGGTATACGGATTCGAGCGTACCCGCATGTCCGTTGCGAATGCTGTTCATGTCTGCAACTCCTTGCGCGTAGTCTTCTTCCGACATGGCGTCTTTCCATAGTTCGCCGATATTCGTTTGGGTATTCGGATCTACACCATAAATTTCATACATGGTATTGTTCCATCGAATAGACCCGTCGACGATGGAATACTCCCATGTGCCAATTCTTGAATGCTTAGCAATGAGTTCGAAGCGTGTATTGATGCGAAGAATCTCCTGGCGTGCCAGCGTTTCTTCCGTGATGTCTTTCTGAAGGGCAATGAAGTTGGTGTGATTACCTGCTTCATCAAAAACGGCAATGATCTCAAGCTGATTGTAATACTCTCTGCCTTCATGATCATAGTTGATGACCGTAACTTCAATATTCTCTTTTTTCCAGAGAGCATCTTTTAATTGTTGTCTTGCGACTTCGTCCGTTTTAGGACCTTGCAACAAGTCTTTCGGTTTTTTACCAAGCACTTCGGCTAACGCAAAACCGGAGATCTTGCTAAACGCATCATTCACCCACTCAATGCGTCCCATGTTGTCTGTTATGATTACTCCGCTTTTGGTGCGAGTTGCTATGAGTGAAAGCTTCCTGAGTTCTAATTGTGAAGCTTTAATTTGCTCCATCTGCCGTGTGATGGCCGTGCTGCGTTTGCGGTTGGCCAGCATGGCTTGAAACTGTTGCATGAATACCCCAAAAAGTGTTCGGTTTCTATCTTGGAGCTTGTTATAAAGGGGGGCGTT
>JAIYBR010000149.1 GCA_027488435.1 Flavobacteriales bacterium | reverse complement strand
TTTTTATTGTCTAAATATCAGATTAGAAATGGTGATATCGCTGATGGAATTCAAAACCTCGAAAGGAGCATTGATGATATGCCGGTACTGGCTTTAGCTTGTTTTAAGGAAATTGATCTATTGAATGAGCCTGAAGTGCTTAAGCTTATTGCGAGTAAAAATAAGACCATCAATCAAGAAATCAACACTTTGATGTATGCATGGAAGGACGTTGAATCAGCAGAGGCCTCATCAGTCATCAAACAACTGGCAGACTTATTAAATAATTCGTACGAAATTAAAGTGTCCAAATATGATATGTTTCGGAAGCGAGCGCTTCAGATAACAGATGATATTTATTCTATCGAAGCAGAAATAGACTCGTTTATAACGAAATTGACTATGAGGACTTTTAAAAAGTTCGATGTCAAAGTGGTAATTGATGAGCTTAAAAGAGCCAAGGATTTGCCATTCGAGAATATGAAGGAGATATTTTATGATGTGAAAAAGAGAGTCTTTTTAGCAGATGAAAATGAGGAGAAATTTCAAAAGATGGAATCGGAAATTGACTCGCTTATAACTAAAACAAGAAATTCAGTCTTTCTGACAATCTCTGCTGAAGATGCCATATGGGAGTTGAATAAAATAAAGGATTTACCATTAGAAAAAATACCAGTATCCCTTGAATTTATTAAGGATAAACTTAATAACGACAGACTAAGGATCGGAATGAAATATGCTGGGGGAATTATTTTTTACCTTGACGAATCCGGTAAGCACGGCAAAGTTTGTGCGGATATTGATTTTGGAATTGCAACATGGGGCAGTTCTGGAGAAACAGGGTGTGGTTTTCTTGAAAAAGACGGTATGCAAAACACAAGGAAAATTGTTGAAATCGCTAGTTGGGAGGTCAAGCGTAGTATTTTTGGTAAAAAACATATACCAGTTCTTACAGCGGCAAGATTATGCCTAGAATCACAATTTAATGGATTTAATGATTGGTATTTGCCAACTTCGGAAGAATTAGGACTAGTATTTAAAGTTTGTGATCCATCCACGCAGTCTCGATGGGCTGAAAGTATTCTAAAACAGGCTGCGGCAAAAATTGATTCCAAAATCAATTTTGTATTAGACGAGATTATAAACGCACCCTTTCTTAGATCAGGAGTCCAAGAGGTATATTGGAGCAGCTCGGATTGTAGTCTGAATGGAAATGGAAATAACCCTCTGCTGCCCAATCATGCTTTTGCCCATATTGTTTTGATTGTTTCTGATGGAAAACAGTTACAGATGAAAGAAATTAAACAAGACCTTTTTCCCAGGTCTACCCTAGCTAATGTCAAGGCTGTGCGTGCCTTTTGATTTGTAAACCTTGTTTGTTTTGCTAGGCCTACACGAATTGAAAGAAAACTTGAAAGCTCCTCCGAGAAGGATTGCAGAAAAAACAAAGGAATATATAATTTAGGAAAGGTTAAAGACCTTAGCCTTCCCGGTTGCTATTTTTCAACAGCTCTTTGATTTCCCTCATCTCTTTAGCTAGAGCTTCAATTTTCACGTTGTCTTTTTGTTCCTCTTCTCGGATGCTATCGATATCCTCCTCGAAGTTTTGTACACGCTTATTGAATTCACTGGAGAAGCGCTGCTCGATTTGCGAGGTCATAACCGCAATAAAGACGTTGAGGGTAAAAATGACCGCGAATCCAATGAAACTGAAGAAATAGAGGTCTACAACCATGGTCGGTAATGCAGGGTATTGTTGGCGCGTAGTTCGCCAGGCGTCGGCCCAGTCGTTGGTAATCAGCACAAACATGCTGACCATGGCTTCGTAGAGATTTTCGAAGTTCATATTGCCGATGCGGCTGAATTCAAAGAGGTTCATGCCGATAACTGCATAAACGTAAATGATAAGAACAGAGAAAAAGCCAAATAGGACAACCGTTTCCATCGCCCCCAATATTTTCTGCTCGATAGAACGTATTCCCGGGAAAATGGAAAATATCCGAAATAGACGGAACACCCGAACAATTCTCAAAGCAGCTAAAAGCGAGGGATGGTCAACGAATGGAATGAAGAGCGCCAACACACAACTGATGGTGACAAATGCATCGAACCAAAACCAGAATTTCAGTTCATTGCTGGTTGATTTCCATTCGCCCATTATTGCCCTGTGCGCTATTTCCAATGCGAAATAGCATACAAACAGCGTATCCAACACATAGAGTAGGGGACTGATAGCATTGTGCATGGCAGCCTCCACACCGAGCACCAATACACATGCTGTAATAACCAATGGCCTCACCACATCGCCGAATACAATGGCGGTAACTCTTTTCATAAACGCTCTATTTTGGCCACAAAGTAATCGGAAAATGATGTGATTTCTGCGAATGGTTCTTCAGTCGGAGGCTTCAGCTAAGTCTTCCGGTTCAGATAGCCCACGGCTTCAGCTTCTTGAATTTTTACTCAATAACCACGCTCGGTCCGCATTCTTGAACCGATAGAACTAGCGATTAATCAAGTTGACCTCAGTCTTCAAAGGCTTTAGATGCCTAGCCAAGATTGACCACACAACAGAATTATCAATGCTATCATAGGCATGCACTAAACGATTCCGAAAGGATACGATTTGCCTATCATGCTCAATGGCGGTAGCCGGTTCTAACTTTTTGAATTGATTCAGTGCCTCACCTATAATGACAAGTTGCCGTTCGACAGCACTTTGTGTTTTTCTATCGCGCTCATAATCCGTGAAGCTATTGATATCCTTGGTGAAATCTTCAATAAGCTCAATAGCCATCAGGATATCAGTTAGATACTTTGAGCTCTGTTCCGTCATAAACCAAAATTTTAGAAGCGTCAATGCTCTTTTTCAGAATGGGGTTGCGAATCGCGGCAGCCGAAAGCAGGTCAACCTTTCGCTGGAAGAACATTTCCAGTTGATCCCACAGGTTCATAAGATTTTCGCCTCGCTGCGCCGGATCCTCAGTGCTGAGCTCTATTAATAAATCAATGTCGCTGGTTTCTTCCTTGAAACTATCGTTTATAGAAGAGCCAAAAGCATATAGCGACTTCACTTCGTAGTTCTTGCACAAACGCAAAAACTCTTGGGGACGACTCCTTATGGACTCTTTCAGATTCATAGGACTAAAGTAAGAATTTTTTGAGGATTGTGGGATTGTGTTTCGCAGAAGGCTTTGTCTTACGGTCGATGCAATTAAACTGGGTCGGCAGAAGCTGATGATGATACCTCAAACCTCAACCTCTCATTCAACTTCACCATTTCCTGAGCGACTTTCTTATCGGTGATTTTGGCGCAGCAAAGTCTTCCGGTTCAGAAAGCCTACTGCTTGCATAGCCCACCGCTTCAGAGGTGGGAAAGAGTATGACGCATAGATTTTTTACCCCACGGCTGAAGGCGAGGGCTGAGTTCAAGCCCGATAGGTCTGTTAATATTTTGGGTGTTAACAATTGAAATGTAAACTCCGAAAATGTCAACGCGGTGAAAGTTTCGGATTTGTTTGGGTGTTGTTCAATACTTAAAAAACTACTTGCAGCCGAATAACTAGCCGATGGATTCAATGCTTTTCGGGGCAAAAAAAAATCCCAACAATAGTTGGGATCTAATCTTTGGGCGGAGAGAGAGGGATTCGAACCCCCGGATGCTTTCACATCAACAGTTTTCAAGACTGCCGCAATCGACCACTCTGC
>JAIYBR010000107.1 GCA_027488435.1 Flavobacteriales bacterium | reverse complement strand
TTATGCTGCTGCGCACGGCAATGCCTGGGCTCCATCGAAAGATCGTGGCGTATATAAAACGTACGATGGAGGGCAGACCTGGGAAAACATCCTCTACGTGAATGATACAACGGGGTGTGCTGATTTAATCATGGACCCGAATAACTCACAACGCATTTTGGCTGCGATGTATCACTATCACAGAGAGCCGTATCATTTTACATCGGGAGGAAAAGGAAGTGGACTTCACATAACGTTAGATGGAGGAAAAACATGGACCCGCTTAACAGATAAACAGGGATTACCTGAAGGTGAATTAGGCAGAATAGGTCTCGCTTTTGCGCCAGGGAATAGCAAGGTTGTTTATGCGTTGATTGAGAGCGCTAAGACAGCTTTATATCGCTCGAATGACGGAGGCATGAATTGGTTTCAGGTAAAGGACAAAGGCGTTGGTGATCGTCCATTTTACTATCACGAATTGTATGTTGACCCGATCAACGAGAACCATCTCATTTACTTACACAGCACAGTGAGTGAGAGTATAGACGGAGGAAAAACATGGACTACACTCCTTCCCTATTACGGCGTGCATCCAGATCATCACGCTTTTTGGTGGAGTGCAAAGAACCCTCAATTGATGATTGAAGGAAACGATGGCGGATTGAATATCAGTCGCGACGGTGGCAAGAACTGGACGTTCATTAACAACTTGCCATTAGGGCAATTCTATCACGTAGACTTCGACATGGAAACGCCCTACAACGTTTATGGAGGTATGCAAGACAATGGTTCTTGGAAAGGGCCCGGTTATGTTTTTCACGGCGGAGGCATTCGATCGGCCGACTGGCAGGAGCTGATGTTTGGTGATGGCTTCGATGTGCTTCCGAAGCCCGGGAATTCGCGCTACGCCTATGCGATGTCGCAGGGAGGCGAAGTTAGCTATGTCGATACGCAAACGGGAAATGCGACCTATATCAAACCGGTTCATCCGGAAGGAAAAAAAATTCGCTTCAACTGGAACGCAGCAATTGGCAAAGATCCGTTCAATAACGAAGCGGTTTATTTCGGATCACAGTATGTGCACTACTCCAAAAATCATGGTCTCAGCTGGGAAATCATCTCGCCCGATCTAACCACCAATGACAGCTTGAAACTGAAGGACCAACACAAGAGTGGAGGATTAACGCCGGATGTTACCAATGCCGAAAATCATTGCACAATCCTATGCATTACCGCAAGCCCGTATAATCAAGGAGAAATTTGGGTTGGTACCGACGACGGCCAGGTGCAAATCACGCGCGATGGTGGCAAATCATGGAACAATCTAACACGTTCCATAAAAGACTTCCCTGCGAATGGCTGGGTTCCACAAATCACCTTGGGAGCCGCAGCCGGCGAAGCCTGGGTTGTCGTGAATAATTACAGGCAGGGCGATACAAAACCATATCTTTTCTATACGACAGACTTCGGTAAATCGTGGAAAAATGCGGCCAACGCTCTTTACGTTCATGGGCATTGCCTCAGTGTGGTTCAAGACTTAAAAGAACCTAAACTTGTTTTTCTTGGAACTGAGCACGGGCTCTTTGTTTCGTTTGATAAGGGCACCAGCTGGATGCTATGGAACTATAACTATCCGAAAGTAGCCACACAAGATTTAAAGATTCACCCACGCGAAAGCGATCTCATCATCGGCACGTTTGGAAGGGCGCTATACATACTCGATAATATTGAACCGCTTCGCATGTATGCCAGCCAAGGAGTCGCCTTTTTGCAGAAAACATTTTTCGCATTGCCATCGCCCGACGCTTGTATTGGCGCCTGGAGACAGCCAGCAGGCGAGCGATTCCCTGCCGACATGTACTTCGCAGGCGAGAATAAAAGCAAGAGCGGACAAATGTGTTACTGGTATAAACCGAACATCAATGAAGTAAACGCAGACAAGAAGCAAGAGAACAAAGAAAAAACAAGCGATGATAAAAAGGAGAAGAAAGCGAAAGATGAAAAAGTTACCATTCAGATTCTTTCACTGACAGGCGACACGTTGCGCACGCTCAAGCACGAGCCAGACACAGGCTTTAACGCAGTGAATTGGTATTTCGAAACAAAGAGTGTTCGCTTTCCATCGAAGGAAGATGCCAAGAAAGACGATGAAGAAGAACAGCTGGGGCCTTCGATAAGCCCGGGCACTTATAAAGTAGTTTACACTTTCAATGAAACGAAAGACAGCTCTTTGATTATCATTGGACTGCAGCCTGGACTCGATTGGAAGGAAGAGAATTATCTCAACTATGTTGCGCTGCGAAACGAAATCCAAGGCCTTGCAGATACATCTGAGAAGGCCTACGCTCGCATTCGGGCGGCAGAAAAATCAATTGGACTGATCAAAGACGCCCTCACCTATGCCGACGATAGCACCAAGAAGAAAATCAATGAGCGCATCGACTCACTGCAGAAGAAAATCGATCCAATCAAAGAGTATTATTTCGGAAAAGAAGATTTGAAAGGAATTCAAGACGATTCTCACACGCTCATCAATCAGCTCTATTCGGCCATGTACTCTATAGATAGTTTTGAAAACGGAGCTAATGCAATAGCCGCCGTCAACAACTGCAAGCGTCCGGTGGAAAAGGGAATTGAGATGATAGAAAGCTGTATGAAAAACGAGTATGTCCAACTGCAAACAGTGGTTGAGCAGACACGATTTAATTATTTCAAAAAACCGTAATTTTAGAAAGCAATCGACAGCAAAAGCTGCAACGTTTGGTTGTAATTACCTCTTTCATAATAGCTATCCCAATTGGCTTGCCCGGGATTGGGTCTTGTTGGCAATACAGATGAAGAACCTGTAAGGTGTATGCTGAATGAAGGAGTGATTTCATATGCTAGTCCTAATTCTAAACCGACATCCAACTTCCTGAAAGAGGGATTTATCTCACGTTCTATTCCGTTCTGAATTATCTTTTGATTTAGTAAAAACCCAATGCACGGACCTGCATTTAGAACTAACCTCGAGTCTGATTTCTTCGACAGGCGATATGAAAACCAAAGAGGCACCTCGATGTAGTTGAGGTAGTAGCCGAAGGTTTCAAAGTTGATCGTGTCTCGCTTAGTGCGGCTACCCTTATTGATATACTTCATTGTCATTGTTGCCGATGATCGATCGCTGAAGGGAACGTTCACCCATGCACCAGCTGCCAGGCCAAACTTATCCCAACCACCTAAACCATCG
>JAIYBR010000188.1 GCA_027488435.1 Flavobacteriales bacterium | reverse complement strand
TAGTGCGCGGGCGAATCTGGATCTTTGGAAGTAACGACTCTGATATTAAGCACGCAATCCTCAAGAATGGAAATGTAGGTATCCAGGTCGATACCACAGGTGTTGCCTATAATAGCCTCAATTATTCGGTGGATATTCAGAATACGAAAATCATCAACATGGCCGGTATTGGACTGCTGGGGCAAGGTGCCAGTATTACCGGAAATAATATACTGGTAGCTAATTGCGGACAACAGGCAGCCTATTTCGGACTAGGCGGACGCTACAGAATGGATAACTGCACGTTTGCCAATTATAATGCGGATAACGAAAGACAAACACCCACGTTTGTGCTCAACAATTACTATGAAGATGTTTATCAAAACATCCAGGTTCGTGAAATTTATGACAGCCAATTCAGCAATTGCATCATGTATGGGAACAATGCGAATTTGACCGATTACAGCGAGTTTTTATTGGATATTAATGAATCAGGACCTACCAATTTCAGATTCAGGTCATGTCTTGTCGATGCTAACTTCAGCGTCGAAAACGATGGTAATCGCTTTGAAGGAATGACGAATAATCAAGCTCCGTCGCTTTGCAACCCGTCAGGGGGCAACTTTAGATTGTCCTCCAGCGCTGACATTATGAAAGGCACCAGTGTTTCTGTGAATACGGTTAGTCCGGATATGGATGGTAATTTCTGGGGAGTACCCGTATGGAAGGGCTGTTATGCCTACGACTCCAATTCTCCTTGTGAGTAATGCTTCACGATGATTTTATTCAGTTGGTCATTCAGCGGCTCGCAGAGAAAAGTACGAGTCCTTCGGATGCCGGACCCATCATTGGATATGCGAGATCCAAACCCGAAGAGGCCCGACTCATGGATCCTCCTGCCAAAGAAAGCGCAGTGCTTTTTCCGTTGTATAAGAAAAACGATATATGGCATACAGCATTCATGAAAAGACCCGATTCTCAGGGCGTTCACAGCGGACAACTTTCTTTCCCCGGCGGACGACTGGAGAAGCATGAAACACATCTGGAAGCTGCCCTTCGTGAATCTGCTGAAGAGGTGGGTATCGTGCGGCATGATTGGAACGTTATCGGAGCCTTGTCTGCGCTTTATATTCCTCCAAGCCATTTTGTGGTGCAACCCTTTTTAGCCGTTGGACCTGAAAATCCGCAGTTTCAATTGAACTCAAGCGAAGTGGTCGAGTGGATAGAGCATCCCGTCTCCAACCTTCTAAAGCCACAAATCATCAAACGAAAAGAAATATTCGTAGGCAAATTCAATCGAACATTCGATAGTGGATATTTTGATATTCAAGGTCATACACTTTGGGGAGCAACCGCTATTATGGTACAAGAATTTCGATCGTTGCTTGGGTATCACGATTAAAGGTTGAACCTTTTCTCGGAACGCCTGTAACACCTTCGAATCTTGCATACTCATGAAAAGACTCCTGCTCATTCTCTGTTTCTCCGGACTTGCACTTTTCGTCCATGCTCAGCAGGCGAATGGGGTAAAGTCGTGCGAAGACGCCCTGGTTCAAGCCTGTTTGTCGGGCGACGGCACAGCTATCCAAGCTGCGGCTGTTGAGCTGGCAAAGACAGGCGTTTATGGTGCTGATAAGTTGGAGTACGCTTCGAATTTATTGAGTAGTGTGGAGATCAATGGTGTTCTATTCACCGGCGGCAAAGGCGACACGTATCCGGTTCTACTCTTGCAATACCTCAAGAATATGCGCACCGATGTGCGTGTAGTGCATACCGATTGGATGCTCAATGCAGACTATTTTCAACGGTTGCAGGCTGCAATTGGCATCGAAAAAAACGATGCGTCGGGTATTCGCGAACTTTCGCGGAAACTGCCGGTGTATGTTTCGTTGGCTGCGAAGACCGATCTCATTTCTGCCCTCGAAAGTGAATTGTATTGCACCGGCCTTGCATTCAAATGTTCTGCGGCGCCATTATCAAATGTGAAATTGTTATATAGCAATTGGTGGCAGCAGTGTGGCAAAACTCAAATGAGTTCAGGCTATAGCCTGAATGCTAACTACCTCTTGCCTTTAGCAATGCTTGCAGATTATGCTCAAGAGCTCGGCAATTCAACTGAATATAACTCCATCAAACAACAGTATGCAGTAGTGGCAAAGAGTGTAGGTGAGAAGGAAAAATTGCCCGCCATTAAATAGAAGCATGTTTTTGAATAAACGACCATATCAAAACGAACACGACGAGCAGCTCATGGTGCTCGTCGGTCAGCACAACCAGCGTGCGTTCGAAGAATTGTATGGCCGTTACAGTAAACTGATGTACAATTATTTCTTGCGCATGTTGTGGAAAGAAAAGGAGAAGGCACGCGATTTTACCCAGGAGCTTTTCACGAAGGTTTATCAAAAGCCACACTTATACGATCCCGCACGCCCTTTCAAAACGTGGCTATACAGCATCGCGCACAACATGTGTAAAAATGAATACGCCAAGGTTGAAGTTCGGAAGGAAGCGCAGCAAACGTTGAAAGGAGAAGCAAAGGGAATCACTTCTCCTATTGCACAAAAGGAAATGGATAGGAAGTCATTTATGGATAAGCTGGCGTCCGTGCTCGCTCAATTGGATGAAGTAAAACGCGAAACGTTTGAGTTGCGATTTGTGCAAGAGCTCAGCATCATTGAGATTAGCGAGATCATGAATGTCAGTGAAGGGACCGTGAAGTCACGTTTATTTTATATCCTGAAAGATTTGAACGGGAAGCTCAAAGCATTTGAGGGAATAGCTGTTTGGTTTGCATGTTTAATTCTATTCGAAGGTCTGTTATGAGCGAACACGAAACATACCGGCATGAAGACATAGAAGCGTTGCTGATGAGTAAAGCCTTCGGTGAGTTACTTGCTGAAGAGAAGGCGTTTGTGATGCAACATGTGCAGAGTGAAGACGAGTATAACTCGTTGCGGGCATTGCTGCTGGAAATGCATGACTTATCATTTGACGCTGAACTGATCGATCCGCCGGCGTCGCTTGAAACGGCTCTTATGCATGGGTTTGCCGAGAATGCGGAAAAGGAAAGAGGCTATAAACGTCGTTTCGCTCCCTGGATGGGTTGGGCCGCCGCCGCTGTCATTCTCGGTTGCAGCATCATTTTCTTTTGGCCAAAAGCCGATCGAGTTGAAATGGCAGAGGTCGATGAAAACACGAATGCACCTTCAGCCAATCAACAAGAAAACACAGAAGAAGCTCAGAAAGGTGAGGAGGCAGCGCCAGTCATTCAAGTTCCAACCGTTACACTACCTGCCGATGTAGAGAATTTGCTAGCGCAAGTGGTACCTGCATCAACACCTGCAGCTCCGGCATATGCAACCGGTCTATACGAGTATGAAAATGCGCTGAATGCCGTGAGTCTTACAGACGAGACAAGTGAAACTCCCTCTATGGAAGAACTAGCTCCGGTTGAAATTGTCAAT
>JAIYBR010000147.1 GCA_027488435.1 Flavobacteriales bacterium | reverse complement strand
TAGGTGTAATTGGATGAAATCTTAGTCTTATCAAAACTAAATTCTCCATTCGCATCTGTATTCACCTTCAGGTTTACAGGGTCACCGGAATTGCTCGAACCAACGAGTGTAATTTCTGCTCCTGCTACCGGAGAACCGCTATCCTTGTCGTAAACTGTTCCTGCCAGTGAGAAATCGAGGCCTGCTTCTACGAAGCGATAGATATCGTCTTTTCCCTTTC
The DNA here is from genome assembly GCA_027488435.1 of Flavobacteriales bacterium. Taxonomy (GTDB): domain Bacteria; phylum Bacteroidota; class Bacteroidia; order Flavobacteriales_D; family Sanyastnellaceae; genus JAIBBG01. The sequence continues at coordinate 10,029 of JAIYBR010000147.1, read as the reverse complement.
CACCCGGACGGTCTGAAGTAAGATATCCTGAAAACGTTTTGTCACCTTCTTTCTTCGGATCAATAATCAAAGCGAAATCGTTTGAAGATGAGTTGAGAGGATAATCGACCCCTACCGGAGCATCGAAAGACATCTCGCCATTTTTAGCAGCTTTGAATACATCCAAACCGCCTAAACCGCCCCAACCATTCGAAGAAAAATACAGGGTGCCATCAGGGCCGATAACAGGAAACATGTCATCACCCTTGGAGTTAACAGCTGCAAGGTTCTTAGGCTTCGACCAACTCGATGCGCTACGATCATAATCCAGATACCAGATATCCTTTCCACCTTTACCCCCGGCCATATTGGAAGCAAATAATAAGTACTTGCCATCAGATGTCAAAAACGGCTGACCAACAACTGTAGAGTCATCTGTGTTACGATCCACTACATTCAGATTCGTTATATCCACAAACTTCCCGGCTTCATTGCGTGTGGCGCGAGCAATATCACATGCGAAGTAAATCTTGGCATTTTCGTATCGGCATGACGTGTAAAGCAAATCGGTGTAATCACTGTTGAAGCAAGCGGCGCCTTCATTTCCCATGGTGTTCACCACACCGGGCAAAGGAACAGGAATACTGAACTTTCCCTTTTTATCCATTTCAGCTGTAAACAAGTCCATAAAGCTTTCGCCGGTAATAGGATCCTTATATGAACCTGCGCTTGCAGGACGGGCTGAGGATAATATTACTTGCGACGGACCTGAGAAAACCAACCCATAGTCAAAAAACTGCGAATTCAATTCAACAACATTGGAAACTGTGATGCGCGTCTTGGAAGATTTCTTAGTTGCGGCATCCTGCGCCGATTTAACAGCCTTATCGGCCTTCGACTTATCTCCTCCCTTTGCCGCATACTTATTGAATTGAGCAACCGCATCATCCCAACGACCCAACTCGAGCAAACTCATTCCATAACCGAAATAGACCTCGGGATTAATCTTATAATACTGCGCTACAATAGACTTTTCATACCATTGAAGACTTTTTTGAGGTTCGGCAACTAAACGATAACACTCACCCAATCTATAAAAAATCCTGGCCTTCTCATCTAGCGATTTAGACTGAGGCTCAGCAGTAATATACAATTTTGTAGCCTCGTAATAGGCCGCTTTTTCGAATTGCTCATCCGCCCTTTTTGCAGGTTGGGCCCAACTTACCACAGCAAGGAGCATAAATACTATGGTACTTAAAACTGAAATAACTCTTTTCATACGGGTTTTCTTTAAGAAATCGGACAAATAATGGTGACGAATTTACGCCATTCTTACAGATGTGCAAAGCATGGATCTGAAATGGCCGGTACGCCGATAGCCAATTATTGGGCCGTTTTCTTTTCACAATCCTTTCGCCGATAATCGCAAGGAATGTGGAATAAAGCCGCGTAACTAAAAATCAAAAACCAACTCCAACTGAAACTATCGGAACTCAATGTAATCGTATCTCGATGTATGGTGGCGGCTTACGTAAAACTTGTCGCGCTCAAACACGACCTCATCCCATTGGTTACAGAGAACACATCAAGATTCTTCCGGGAAATTATTGCTACGCAAAATTATAATGATGCGATTATCGTCTAGGTTGCTGCAGGCATAGCGCATGAGCCGCACTATGGACAAAGCATTACAATGCGATAGAAGAATTGGTAATTAGAAATTTCTCATAGTCTGGAAATAACCAAAACAAAAAGCCACAATTCACTTTTCTGTTTTTAAAATCTTCTGTAGGTTATGGGAATACTATGCCTTCGATTTCTTGCTACCACGCGCAGCCAACAAGGCGTTCGCAACCTCGAATAGTTTCTACATGAAACAATATGCCAATGGAGAATCCTCCTATACGATTAATGCGCAAAAAGATCTTTCAATTCGCTGCATAAATCAACTATTGGCGGCATGGAAACATCAACAAAACACACACCCGAAAGGCTTCCGATTGTAAGCGAAAAATTCCTACATCACGTTTGGAAATTCGGATGGTTTACTTCTTCGCACTTGCATTCCGATAGCGGACAAAAAATCGAAATAATGCATCCTGGCGTACATAATCATAATGCGGGACCCGACTTCATGAATGCACGCATTCGAATCGATGAAACGCTCTGGTGGGGAAATGTAGAAATTCACATTCGAGCATCAGACTGGCTTCGCCACCAACATCACGACGACGAGAATTACAAGAATGTAATACTACATGTCGTGCTTCACAACGATGCCTCGATCTACCTGCACACCCCGGGAGACTTGCCGGTGCTCGATTTATCGAAGTGTCTTAATTGGGATGTGTGGAAAGCACATCAGAAGTGGCTGGAAAATTATGGCTGGATACCATGCGAATCGGTTCTGCATCATGCCGATCCTTCCTATTGGTTTATGGCTCACGACAGGCTAGTCATTGAGCGTTTGCACGAACGCATCGACGGCATTTTCGAACTACTCGAACAAACCAATGGCGACTGGTCGCAGGTGGCGTTCATCGAATTAAGCAAAGGCTTTGGATTTAAATCGAATAGTCTTGCCATGGAAATGCTGGCTCGCTCTATTCCGTACAGCATTGTATCGCGTCACAGTAGTGACTTGCTGCAGATTGAAGCACTTCTTTTTGGGCAAGCAGGAATGTTACAATCAGAAAAAACCGACGACTACGAATCGCGTTTGCAGCAAGAGTATAGCGTGCTTCGAGCAAAATACGGGTTAAACCCCTTGTCTGAAAATATATGGAACTATGGTAAAGTGCGCCCATCTAACAATCCAATTATTCGGTTGGCTCAACTTGCTGGTGTAGTGAGTAAAGCGCAACATCTGGCATCTTCCCTGCTCCACCTCGAACAGCCGGCACTTATGAAGCTGCTCAATTCCGAAGCTCATCCCTACTGGAAAATTCACAAGCAATTTGGTGTGCCCAGAAAAAAAGAGATGTGCACCTCGATGGGAAACGGATCGACAGAAAGCTTAATGATCAATGTAGTTGCTCGGCTCAGATTTGCGCATGGTAAATACAACAGCAATCTTTACATGATGAATGATGCCATGACTCTTCTTCAAGGATTACCTCCTGAACAGAACAGCGTAACATATCATTGGAACAAGCTTGGAGTTCAAATCGAACATGCAGCAGACTCGCAGGCGCTTCTGCAACTTTATAGTGTATATTGCACGCAAGAAAAATGCATTGAATGCCCAATTGGCATTAAACTGCTACAATCAAAAACCCATGAAACGCATTCACAACCTGCTTGAAAAACAGCTGTTCGGTATTTGCGCCGGCATTGCCGACTATATGGGTGTGCAAACCCGAAAAGTGAGGCTCAGCTTCATTTACCTTTCGTTCCTCACATTCGGTTCTCCCATTTTCGCTTACCTTGTTCTTCTTTTTTGGAAACAAAACTCCAAAATCTGGAAGCCTTGGCTGTGGCGTAAAAGCAATGTCGACTTATAGCAGCTCGTTAGCCAGATTAGCCAATTCGCTTCGCTCGCCGCGTTCGAGTGTTACGTGGCAATAAAGATCCTGGCCTTTCAATCGTTCAATTACATATGACATTCCATTGCTCTGCTCATCGAGGTATGGCGTGTCAATCTGACGCACATCGCCCGTGAGAATAACCTTGGTGTTTTCGCCTGCACGTGTAATGATTGTCTTAACCTCATGCGGTGTCAGATTCTGCGCTTCGTCGATTATGAAAATGCAATTCGACAAACTGCGTCCGCGTATGAAGGCAAGCGGACAAATAGTTATCTTACCCTGAGCTTGCAACTCGTCAATCATCTTTCTCTTCTTCTCATTGTCTGAAAACTGATTTTTGATGAAGCTCAGGTTATCCCACAATGGCTGCATATACGGATTTACCTTTTCTTCAGCATCACCGGGCAGGAATCCGATTTCCTTATTGCTTAGCGGAACAATAGGACGGGCCAGGTAGATCTGATCATATTGATTTTTCATTTCCAATGCACCTGCCAAGGCCAACAATGTCTTACCTGTACCTGCAACTCCGGAAATGGTAACAAGCTTCACATTCGGATTGAGAATAGCGTGCATGGCGAATGCCTGTTCTGCATTCTTTGGCTTGATACCATATGCATATACTTTGTCTACACGCTCAATCTCCTGCGCTTTCGAACTGAAATAAGCGAGTGCCGATGACGTACAATTTTTCAGAATATAAAAATGATTATTCTGCTTTTCCTTTCCCAACACATCCGTTTGCTCCGAGCGGCCTTCCTGATATAGCTTGCGAATGACTTCAGAGTCCAAACCTTCAATGGTCGACTTGCCACTATACATGATCATTGCGTCTTTTACCTTTCCTGTTTTGAAGTCTTCTGCAGGAAGGTTCAGTGCCTTGGCTTTGAGTCGAAGATTAATATCCTTTGTTACCAGAATTACCCGACTCTTGGGTTCATCTTCCTGTAGCTTTAGCGCTGAATTTAAAATCTTATGATCGTTCTTGCGTGACTCGAAAATAGACTCCGCGTTTTTTGCAGGGTCATCAGAAGCATTCAGTATAATTCGCAGCGTACCACCTTGACCGTTTTCAAGCGGAATCCAATCTTGTAACGTATGTTCCTCCGATAATCGATCGATGATGCGAATGCATTCACGCGCTTCGAAGTTCTTGATTTCGTTGCCCACTTTAAACTTATCCAACTCCTCCAAAACGGTAATTGGAATGGCGATGCGATTATCCTCAAAGCTGTGAATGCAGTTATGATCATGCAACAACACCGAAGTATCGATTACATAAATCTTTTGAACCTTTGAAGAATTATTCGCCTCCTGATTTTTAGAGAGAGAGACCACCTTAGCGGCCTTAGCCACTCTTTGTTTGCTGCTTGCTGCGCCTGACTTCTTTGTAACTGGCATACGGTTAAGTTGTTTAGGTTGTTTTTGTTTTTGAGAATCCGTTGATTCGTTCCATCATCTCTTCAACAGCACATTTCGAAAGTACCTGAAACAAAAAACTTTCGACAAGAAAAAAAGCGGAGTTATGAACCGAATAAAGGTGAATTGGATGCCAACAATTTCATCACATATGCATTACATCATGTTCATTGAATTGAACCCGAAAGCCCCCTAAATGTTTCAGTAAATTTGTCGTTAATGCAGCGCATGTTAAAAATCGGAATCGTTTGTTATCCAACATATGGAGGTAGCGGAGTGGTCGCTACTGAATTGGGGAAAGCCCTGGCCGACCAAGGTCATGAAATTCATTTCATAACCTATTCACAACCTGTTCGCTTGGGCGCTGCTCACAAACGCATTCGCTATCACGAGGTAAACGTGAGCGAATATCCACTATTCTATTATCCACCATACGAGTCGGTACTCGCGAGTAAAATGGTCGATGTTGTCAAGTACGAGCAACTCGACTTGATGCACGTGCACTACGCAATTCCGCACGCCTCGGCTGCCATCACCGCCAAAATGGTGCTTGCGGAAGAAGGCATCAAACTTCCTGTAATAACAACATTGCACGGAACCGACATAACACTGCTTGGAAAGGACGCATCCTTTGAACCTGTTATATCCTTTGCAATCAATAAGAGTGATGCGGTAACAGCTGTATCGCAAAGCCTCAAAAACGACACATACAAATTGTTCGGCATCAATCAGGAGATTGAAGTGATACCCAACTTTTTGAATGCAGAACACGAAGCGGTAGAAACTTCACCGGAGCTGAGAAGAGAATACGCCGACACCAACGAACGCATCATCATTCACATGTCCAACTTCCGACCGGTTAAACGTATTCTCGATATCATCGAGGTATTTGCTCGCGTTCAGCCTGCCGCAGCATCGAAGCTGATCTTGCTCGGCGACGGACCGGAACGTTCGCGCGCAGAACAAAAGTGCCGTGAGTTGAATATTTCTGAGCATGTCACTTTCGTAGGGAATTTGAAACACCCACAAGAGTTGCTAAGCATTGGCGATCTGTTCATACTTCCATCCGAATCAGAAAGTTTTGGATTGGCGGCATTGGAAGCGATGGCATCGGGACTACCTGTCATTTCAACAAATACGGGTGGCCTGCCTGAAGTAAATCGACATGGTGTTACAGGTATGATGAGCGATGTGGGTGACATCGACGACATGGTAAAGAATTGTATCTATTTGCTTGAAGATGCAAAACGGCTTGCTAAGTTCAAAAGCCAAGCGAAACGAAGAGCGCACGACTTCTCCATCGACAAGATATTACCTTTGTATGAGCAATTGTACCAGCAGGTAATAACCCACGCATGAACCAGACAGAACCCAAATTCATAGGCAAGCGCATTCGCGTGCTGCGCGAGAAGGACGCCATTCAAATCGAAATCAATCAGAAAATAGAACGATGGCAGGAGGCAATGCTTTTCATGTGGATTACGGCCTGGACCTTTTGCGGAGGGGTGTTTCTCTACTATGCATTCAACGCGAACAGCCAATCTGAACAAATTTTCTTCATCATCAGCAGTTCACTTTGGCTTTTCTTTTTCATACGAATAACGAAGGTGTTTTTATGGCGGCTGATTGGAATGGAGATTATTCGCATCAGCCGAGAAGGTGTTTCGATTCGCAATGCTTTCGGATCGTGGGGTAAGAAAGAGCTATTTCAGCACCACACTATTTTCAAGCCCGGCTTAATTAAAAGAGACCCGGCTTCTTTTCTTGCTTTCCTGGATGATTCATTCTGGATAATCGGTGGTGAACGAGTTGGATTTAGCTACTCCGGAAGACGCGTGCAGCTTGGCAAACAGCTTACCGTGCATGATGCAGAACTTCTATTGCGTGTAATGGAAAGTGCAATGCGCGAATACAAAAAAGGCTAACGCATATCTACTGCGTATTCCAAAGCCAGCTCATAACCCCGTAAGCCGAAGCCGGATATAATGCCCGCGCAATGAGCACCCGTCAATGACGTATGGCGCATCTCTTCCCGCGCGTGCAAATTGCTTATATGAACTTCAATAACCGGTGTTGTGATGGCGGCAATGGCATCGGCCAATGCTACACTGGTGTGCGTATAGCCCCCGGGATTCATCACAATTGCATCGTATGAAAATCCCACTTCGTGCAATTTATTGATTAACTCACCTTCCACATTACTTTGGAAATATTCTAATCGAATCTCATCGTAGATTTTAAGCAACACCGCCAGATAACTTTCAAAATCACTGTGTCCATAAACCTCAGGTTCTCTTCGCCCCAGAAGATTCAGATTCGGACCATTAATAATTATGACACGTTTCGACATACTCAATCGGGTTCTTCTAGAGTGGCCTTCTTCCAGGTTTCCTCTGTAATACTTTGTCCGTTTCGGAAGAAATAAATCGCAGTTTTAGAAACTACTTTTTTATACTTAACGACCTTGTTGCCAATTTTCACCAGACGTTCTGTGACCGTTTTATTACCCAACTTGTAGGAGTTCTCGGTAACTCCCTGCTTCAAATTCTCTGTGCCTGCAACCGCTTTGTACGACTCTTCATCTCGGGGCTCCCCTGCACTTTTTTCAAACGCTTTTTTCCGAGCATCATAGCGTTCATTCGATGATTTGTTTTCTCGCTCACGATCTGCAAATTCAACATCACGCTTCTGGCGCTCAATTTCCATGGCATTCTCGCGCGCAGCTATGCCCTTTCCTTCGGTAAATGCTTCCGCTTCATCTTTCTTTTGATCAATCTTCAGTTGTGTATTGGTGATTCGCTGGTCTGCACCTTGGCGCTCATCCTTACTGCGCGTATTGTTTTCCTTGATAGTGAACTCTACCTGATCAGCCTTCTGCTTTCTTCGTTGCTCACCATTATCACCAACGGACTGTTGCTTTTCACGCACAATTTCCGTTTTCATTGCATTCTCAGCACGCTGTGTATCGCCCTTTCTCTCAAACTGCTCCGTTTGTTCCCGGACTTGATTCATGCGTACATCACTTTGCTCTACTCTTTGTTTGCGATAGCGGTCATTTTGCTGCAAGGCCGAATGCGCCTCACGAATCTTTTCCGTATTTTCCTTCTTATCACGAATGCGCATTTCAGCTCGCTTTTGCGCCTCGGCTTCCTCTCTTCCCTTATCTTTTTTCTTGCGCTCGTTATCCGATATTGCAGCGCTTTGAATGCTCGCTCCGATATTCGTCAACTCCAGTTGAGTCTCGAACTGCTCGCGTACATGCTCCCTGTTTACCGATACAAGTACGTCACTATCCTTATCCTTCTGCTCAAAAAACTCTGCGTATTCAGCGACCTCCTGCTGTGCCATGCGGACTTTATTGGCATACTCCTTTTGAGCGGCTTCGCGGTAGTAGCGCTCAACCTGATCCTCTGCTTCGGTATTTACATCGCTATCCCATTTTCTTTTCTTAGCAGCTAGTTTAGCTTCTGCAGCCAAGCGAGCGTCTTCCAGCTCCTTGCGCTTTCGCTCCTGATCAAGTCGCTCCTGTTCCAGCAGTTCCGCTAAACGCTGCTCAGCTGCCAATCGCTCTGCATCAGCAGCCGCGGCCAACGAATCGGCAAGGGCCTGTGTAGCGCTCGCTTCATTCTGAGCCATCTGGGCCATCAGAAGGTCGATTGTTTCAATCTTTGATTTAGGATATTGCGCATCCGGTTTAACGAGCAATGAGGCTTCATATCGTTCACGTGCCTCTGCTAACTTTTGATCTGTGAACAGACCATCGGCTACTGCGATAATCTCCTGGTATTCTCGTTCAATTCTCTCGCGTTCTGCGTTTGCTGCGGCATTGGCATCGTCCATCTCCCGCTGAGAGCGACGCTGGTCGATAAGCGCTTCCAATTCGGCAATCTTGTCTTTTGGCAACTGCTCTGCCGGTTTCAATTCCGAGGCCGCCCGATAGTGCATCACCGCTTGTTCGAGCTTGTCCTCATCCTGGCTTCTGGCGCCAAGTGCAAGCTTATCCTGATATTCCTTTTCAAGACGCAAGCGCTCTGCCTCATATGCTAGCATGTCCTTCAGCGCAGATTCTGCTTTCAAAATCTGATCTTTCGGATAACTCTCTGTTGGGAACAACTTCGAAGCTTCCTTGTACTTCTCAATAGAAACTGCAAAGTCTTTGTTGTTGAATTTCTGATCGGCGTCTTCGATTAATGCGTTGTAGATGCCTCGGTTCTGGCCATCAGCAATGGCCAGGTCAATCTTATGAAGCATTTCCTTTTCGTAGGCTTGATTCTTCAAATCGCGGGCTTTGGTGAAGCGATCGCGGGCATCGGTGTATTTCTTTTGCTCGAAGAAAACATCACCTTCCTCGATGAGCTTTTTGTAACGTGCCTCTATATCCTTGTTGGCATTCTCTTCATCCAGCTTAGCTTGTGCTTCGGCCAGCTTTGTCTTCGCTGTAGGATCGTCGGGGAAAATGCCCAAAGCACCACGATAATTTGTTATCGCATCGGCATACTTCTTCTCGAGCATACCTTGATCACCATCCTTCATAAACTTATCGAAATCAGCTTTCAGCTTGGCCAGATTTTTCTCAATATCATCGAGGCGCTTGAACTCTGCATCAATCTCTTTTGCCTTTTGCTCGCTGTATGCGAAGTCAAATGTCAATCCGTCTTCAGCCGGATTATAGAATGCTTTTGCCAGCGGTTCTCTCAATAAATCTGTATTGAAACCTTGTCGGTAAGGAAATAGCGTCCCATCAACGTTCATGTCAAACCCGCCATAGCGATCTTCTTCCGGAATATTGCGCGTGTCGATGCGAATTACCTTTGCCAGGTAATCCCCCCCTTTCGAAAACTTAATATCATAGGTAAAACCAAGCGGAAGCTTAAAATCATACTTTCCCGTGGTGCCGGCGTTGTAGGTATCGAAGACCATCCCATCTTTAAACACCTGAACAATTACACCCTCAAGCTTTTTTTTGGTGGTTTGATCTTTTAACTGACCGAATACGTGCGCAATATCATTTTGGGACAAGCCAAGGCGGCATGTAAGCGCGAAGAAAAACAGCAAAAAGTATTTCAGTGTCCCGTTTAACATGATTCCAAAGCAGTCCTTGAAC
>JAIYBR010000222.1 GCA_027488435.1 Flavobacteriales bacterium | reverse complement strand
TTCGGTATTGGCTTACCCATAGATTTTGATCCAATCGTTTTTTGCCGTGTCGAGGGCGAAATTTTTCAGGCTTCCCTTTTCAACGAGATCCACCTTTCGGTTGATCTTCTGTTCAATGCGATAGGCGATATCCGCCAGGTCGAAAAATGAGTATTTCTTCTTGTTGTTCAGCTCTACCATAATATCAACGTCGCTATCCCCTCTTGCCTCTCCCCGTGCTACTGAACCAAATAACCAAGCACCTTCAACACGTCCGTCGCTCTTTAGCGCAGCCTTAATTACACTAACAAGACTGGATTTGCTTTGGCTGCTCATAGCATTGTAGCTAACAGCCTTTTCAGCCACCTGCAAGGCCTTTATCGCCAACTGACCATCGCCAACTTCTTGCAACACTTTGTCGCGTAAATACAACACGAGCAATTCATCCGCATCCTGCTTGTAGAGCTTCGCCAGTTTCTGCACCATTGCTTTCGTAAGTCGTCGCTCGCCGCGTTCCATCTTGCTGAGAATCGCAACATCTACGTCAACGAATGCAGCAACTTTACGCAAAGGATACTTGCACTCTATGCGTAATCGGCGAAGGGTATTTCCAATGGTTTCTATTGACATAAGTTGTGTTGACAGATAGTGTCAAATATAGCGAAGTTACTTTCAACATAAGTAATCAAGGAATTCTAAATAGCAGAGCATTTCAATTCATCGGAACGCCAGCAACCAATCTCAAGGGACGCCCCATCCGTAATTCGTAATCTGTAATACCCCTACCACTTCTCAATCGCCCCCAACCCAAACAACGCATAATCATATTTCACAGGATCGGTAGGATCCAACCTACGAAGCACCGCATCGAGCTCTTCCACTGCCCGCAGATCATTCTGCTTGCGCGTGAGCATGCCGAGTTGACGCGCTACGTTTCCTGAATGCACGTCGAGAGGTATAGAAAGATGGGATGTTGAAACGCTTTTCCAAAGTCCCAAATCGACCGTATTCTTATCCTTTCGCACCATCCAGCGCAAAAACATATTGAGTCGCTTGGCACTGGATCCGGTAAGAGGATCCGACACATGCTTCTCCGTTCTAGAGGCATGGGCTATAGCAAAAAATCGTTGCTTGAAGAGTGAAATCGCGATGCTCGTTTTTTCATGTTCCGCAATTGCTTCACTAAAAAAATGCTCCATCGAATCATGTTCCTGATATAGGCTTCGCAAGGCTTTCAAAAAGGTGACCAAGTCATCTGAATTGAAGGTGCGATGAACAAATCCCTTCAGCGATTTCAAATCACCTGCGGTATGATTCATTACAAAATCGTGTGGGGCATCGCCCATCAGCTCCATCATACGGGATGCACTTTTGATGATTGACTTACGATTGCCCCAGCTGATGGTAGCTGTCAAGAAAGCTGCGATTTCTATATCGGCAAGCATGCTGTAACGATGCGGAATAGACACGGGGTCATCATCGATAAACGCCGACACATTGAACTGGTCGTACTTCTCGTCGAGAAACGACTTGAGTTCACTGAAAGATAAACCGGCGAATTTTTTCAAGGGAGTGCGCTTTGCTGTGTATGCTTATTAACCGCAGAGGCGCAAAGAACGCAAAGATTCTTTCTCTGCGATCTTTGCGCCCTTGCGGTTAGAAAAAATCACTCCTCCCCGCCCATCAACACATACTGCAGAATATTCGCCCCCATCTTCAGCGCCTTGGTGCGAGCTTCATCGGAATCTTTGTGAACTTCGAAATCTTCCCAGCCATCTCCTAAGTCGCATTCGAAATCGTAAAAGCAAACGAGGCGACCTTCCCACATGAGACCAAACCCTTGCGGTGCCTTCTTCTCGTGCTCGTGAATTTTCGGCAATCCGTTGGGGAAGTCGTACGTCTGATGATAAATCGGATGACTGAACGGCAGCTCTATAAAATCGAGTTCAGGAAATACTTTCTTCATTTCCTTGCGCACGAACTTGTCCATGCCGAAGTTGTCGGAGATGTGCAGAAAACCGCCGCCCAACAAGTAGTTGCGCAAGTTGCTAGCGTCGGTTGCGCTGAATACCACATTGCCGTGACCCGTCATATGAACAAACGGGAAATTGATGATTTCCGGACTTCCTACCTCGATGAAGGGCACGTCTTTATCGATGTTGGTCGACAGATTACGATTTGCAAAATCGACCAGATTGGGCACACTGGTGGGGTTGGAATAATAGTCGCCGCCGCCTTTGTATTTGAGAACTGCTACTTTGTAACTAGGTGGCGCGGGCGAGAATGCCATGAGCACAATCGCTACGACCGACAACGTGAAAATTCTCCATCTCGTCATAGGCCAAAAGTAAGGAGTTCATTGATTCACGTGAGCGATTCTCATTCTTTGGAAGTTCAAAGTGAATAGAGAAATAGAGAAGTAGTGAAGTAGAGGGGCGCGAAGGGCGCCCCTTTTTTGGATTTAACTGCAGAGGCGCAGAGAACGCAGAGTTTTTTCTTGGCAATTTTCTTTGCGGTCTTCGCGCCTTTGCGGTTAAAACACATTTACCTTGCTCGCATGAAACACATCATCCAAACAAACCACGCCCCACTCCCCATCGGACCATACTCACAAGCTGTGAAAGCCGGCGGAATGCTCTATACCAGCGGACAAATCGCTATTAATCCTGCTACACAGGAATACACGCCGCTCGACGTAGAAGCCGAAACTGAACTGGTGATGCAAAACATGAAGGCCGTATTGGAAGCTGCCGGAACTGATTTTTCAGCGGTGGTGAAAACGTCCATTTTCCTGGCCGACATGAACGACTTCCCGAAAGTGAATGCTGTCTATGCGAAGTATTTCACTGGTGAATTCCCCGCACGCGAGACCGTTCAAGTGGCCTGCTTACCTAAAAGTTGCAAAGTGGAAATTTCCATGATTGCCGTGTGCGCCTAATCACGATGTACATTTGACTATGTTCCTCAAGAAAATTTTATACTACCTCGACCCGCGCAATCTTTTCAAGCGTGAGAAAGTGGATTTGAACCTGCGCTTCATGCATGGCATCAACAAGATTTCCATACTCATGTTTTTGATTTGCCTCATTGTGCTCATCGTGCGCTGGATAGCACGCTAATCAGCGCCACACCAGCGTTTGAGCGATGTGATCAATGTCACCACGCACAAATTGAAGCACCGGTGCAATGGAATCCGGGTTAGGCGGATTGAAAAAATAAAGTGCTCCTCTCAAAAAGTGTTGTGAGCTATCAGTAAGGAAAAACTGCACATTTGAAGCAGCGTCACCTTCAATATCATACAAAATTCCGTGAACGTGTCGAAGTGTGTCGCTGACCAACGTGCGACGCAATGCAGTAGCTTTCATTTCATGTTTCGCCGCAAAACCATAGGCATCATCAATAAGATAATTCAATCGGCTACCGACTGAAATGTATGTGCAGTGCACGCGAGCATTGTAGCGCGGATAATAGATATTAAACCAACAAGAATCTGCCGACTGCCTATCGCGGAACACCTCGATTTGAGCCGCGGTCGATACTTCCATATTCAACGGGCAAGCCGATTCGTAGCTGCGATACTGCTGCTCAGGAAGGTCAATTCGAAAGTAAGCACGAGGCTTAGGCACACTCGAACTTTGATCTTTCAACAACCACCAAGCCATAAGTGCAAAGGCCACGAGTGCAATTCCTGCAAACAATTGTATTTTCTTCATCGCTCCGGAATTAGTGTGGAATAGTCACTTTCACTCGCTTGATTTTACGCTTATCAGCAGCCTCTACAAACAAAGAATATCCGTTGAAGTCAACCGAGTCACCGCGCTCCAGCAATCGGCCTGATTGCTCGAGCATGAAACCAGCCAGTGTGCTGCTGTCGCCGCGCTGCTCTTCGAATATTTCTCCATCGATACCGAGAATTTTGTACAAGTCCACCAGGGGTGTTTTTCCTTCCACGACATACGTGTAGTCGTCGAGCTTGGAATAATGCAGGTCTTCTTCATCAAACTCATCCTTGATTTCTCCTACAATTTCCTCCAGAATATCTTCGAGCGTTACGAGTCCGGAAGTACCGCCATACTCATCCACGACAATGGCCAGGTGTATTTTGTTATGCTGAAACTCTTGCAGCAAGTCGTCGATCATCTTGTTCTCGGGCACATAGAAAGGCTGCATGATGAGCGGTTGCCAATCAAACTCTGTCTTATCAATATGCGGCAACAAGTCTTTGATGAAAAGGAATCCCGCAATTTCATCGCTCGAATCTTTAATGACCGGCATGCGCGAATAACCCTTCTCAAGCACGATGCTCAATACTTCCTGAAAGGATTGATCAATCGACAAGAACACAATATCGGTGCGCGGCGTCATGATTTGCGCGGCCTCTTTGCCCCCGAACGTCACAATGCCCTCTAGAATTTTATGCTCTTCTTCGGTGCGACCATCGTCGGCAGTCAGCTCCAGCGCATGCCCGAGTTCATCAACCGAAATATTGCTTCGCACTTTGTTCTTTAGGCGCGTTTCCAGCAATGACGAGGAACGCATCAGAAACCACGTAAGCGGACTGCACAAACGTCGAATAAACTCCAGCGGCATCGCCATGAAGCGCGCTACCTGCAAATTGTTTCCTGTCGCATACACTTTTGGAATCACTTCACCGAAAAGAACAATCACAAAAGTGATAGCCACAACATCAATCATCGTTTGCAGCCATTCAGGATAGGTACCATCAGCAAAGAATCCGGCTGTAATCTGAGAGGAGAGCAATACAATGGCAATGTTCACCGCATTGTTTGCTATTAGAATGGTGGCCAGCAATCGCTTCGGACCTTTCTCCCGATCGGGCGTTTCCAGCAACTCCAAAATGCGCTCATCAGATTTGTTCTTCGAGTTATTCAACTCATCTTTTTGAGCAGGCGTAAGCGAAAACATAGCGACCTCACTGCTCGAGATGAGGGCACTGCATAAAAGCAGAAGCAACACCGCCACCAACGGGCCGGTGTTGCTCCATACTGATAATACTACAGTCGCAACGTGTGCGGTTAGACTAATGGCTTCCAATCGGAGTGTTTTGGTTCAACTTAGAATGGAAGGTCATCGTCGCCCATCGAAGCAGGAACAGCAACTGGGGCCGACATTTCGGTATGACCCGAAGGGGCACCAGCCTCGCCGTTTGGACGACCACCGGTAAGCACCATATCGTTCACGGAAACTTCCGTGAAGTACTTCGTTTCCCCTTCTTTGGTTTGATACTGACGCGTGCGCAGGCTGCCTTCCAAATACACTTGACTGCCCTTGTGCAGATATTGTTGAGCAATCTTAATCAACCCCGGACGGGTAATCCGGATGTTGTGCCATTCAGTAGGAAGATCCACACGCTGTGATTTCTCCTTATCCCAATAGCTCTCGGTAGTAGCCATGGTGAAGGAGCATACGCTGCCTCCATTCTCGAAATTTTTTGTCTCTGGATCACGACCAAGGTGTCCGAGCAAGATTACTTTGTTTACGCTTGCCATGTGTTTAAAAATTTAGGGTGAATAATTTGTTTAACGCCGCAAACCTACGTTTACCGACTCCCCAAGTCTTATTCCTACAAGGAATGAGTTATAGCAAAATTATTCCATTCCTCCGAGCAGTTGACTATACTCGCGGATATATCTATCAACAAGTCGTGAAACGCCAAGCGCGGAAAATTCTTCCAGCGAAATCCATTGTTCAGACTCTTCAAGTTCGACAGCAGAGTCGCAAATGAACTCCAGAAAAACAGCGTGCACGCGCCGGTGAGAAAGTATATGCTCCAATTCCACAGGGCTTCCACCAAGCATCCACTTCCCGTTTACCCCGCGATCATTCTTCCATTGTTGCGCTATTTCAACGGGCGATAGTACGGCCGTAGAATCGATGGAAGGAAAATCGTAAAGTCCCTTCCAAATGCCACTATGCATGCGATGCCGAACCAGGACTTTATCATCGTGAACAGCAACCATGTAATACATCCATATATCGGTAACCTTTGTCTTACCTGCCTTGAATGGCAAGGAGCTTTGAAGACCCTTCTCATAGGCCAAACAATTCGACTTCAGAGGACAAACCGCGCAGTTGGGTTTTTGGGGTGTGCATTGCAATGCACCGAATTCCATGATGGCCTGATTGAATAGCGCAGGATGCTTTCGATCGATCCATTCATTCAGAACCTCCAGCATAAGGGTTTTGGTAGTCGGCTTGTCGATGGGTTCTTCCAACGCCATAATTCTCGACACAACCCGCTGCACGTTACCATCTAATACAGGAACACACTCATTGTAGCTGAAAGACGCAATTGCAGCAGCGGTATAGTCGCCCACCCCTTTAAGCGTTTTCAATCCGTCAGAAGACGCTGGGAAAACACCTTCCATTTCATAAGCCACACGTTTTGCAGTTGCATGCAGATTGCGAGCACGGCTGTAGTAGCCCAATCCTTGCCATGCCTTCAGCACTGCATCTTCCGACGCTGCCGCCAAATCGAAAACCGTCGGAAACAATTCGAGAAATCGGTAATAATAAGCCATACCCTGATTGACGCGCGTTTGCTGAAGGATGACTTCAGATAACCAAATGGCATAAGGGTCGCGAGTGTGCCGCCAAGGCAAGTCGCGCTTGTTGACTTGATACCATGCGATAAGTGGCCCGGAGATGCTCATTTCAGACGGCAATGATAGACAACAGGGTTTTTAAACGATAACCCGTCCGACATTACTTGGCAATGGGAAACGGGTAACCAGACAGGTAAAAGTCTTAATGTTCAGTAAAAGAACAAGTTGGAAAAGTAAAAAAGAGGAGTATATTTGCCGCCCGTTTGAAAATTACCTAATAGACAATTAACAACACTACGATATGACAAAAGCAGATATAGTAACCGAGATCTCCAACAAAACCGGTATCGATCGCAACGACGTATTGGCAATCGTTGAAGGCTTCATGGGCACCGTAAAAAACGCCATGGAGAACGGTGAAAACGTTTATTTACGAGGCTTTGGAAGCTTCATTGTGAAGAAACGCGCAGAGAAATTAGGACGTAATATTCTGGCTAAAACCAGCGTGGTAATTCCTGCTCATTACATCCCGGCTTTCAAACCTGCGAAAGAATTTATGGATGATGTGAAGGCGAAAGTGAAAGTTGATCAGAACGCAAATGCCTAAACAGCGCATTCTTCTGACCTTGCTAGTGCTAACATCACTAGGGCTAATCGTTCTTTTTTTAATGTTACCTAAACACCCTGCTTCGAAAGAAGTGGCGGCGACTACAATGGATCCGGACTCCCTCAAGCTTCAACAAGCGGTGGAGTTAGTAAACGGAACAAATCCAATGGCCGGCATTACTATGCTGCGCGAAATGGTCGCCGAAGATTCCACGAATGCGGATGCGCATTACTATTTGGGATTGTTTTCGGTGAAAAGTGGTCAGCTCGACAAAGCGATTGGTCGCTTTGAGAAGGTGATTGCCCTTCGTCCCGATGACATCAAATACCAGGTAGAAGTGGGATATCAGTTTATGGTAATGGACACTGTAAGTTTGGCATTGCAGTGTTTTGAACGCGGATTGCAGTTGGACTCGACCGACAACAACTCCTTGTTCTTCTCAGCTCAGGCGCTACAACGTTTGAATCGCCCGGCTGAAGCCAAACAACGCTACGAAGCACTATTACGACACAACAACGACGAAGTGGTTGTTGCCAAAGTAAAAGAGTTTATAGATACTTTAAATATTCAATTAACACAGCAAAACAATGCCTTGCGGTAAGAAAAGAAAGCGCCATAAGATGGCCACACACAAAAGAAAGAAGCGTTTGAGAAAGAACCGCCACAAGAAGAAACAACGTTAGTAATTTCTTCTGTGTGCTGCTGCGCCTCTTAGTGCGCGGCAGCCCTCCAATCAGGGTGGTAGCTCTGCGCTCCCACCTGTTTTTTATTTTCTCAATATTCCGGTTTTGACGGGTAACATCGAACTCATTATCAATTCCACCGCTTCGGGGGTGGAAATTGCTTTGCTCAAAGAAAAAGTCCTTATTGAACTCCACCGCGAACAGCGGAATCAGGAGTATGCAGTAGGCGACGTATACATGGGCAGGGTGAAAAAGATTTTGCCGCATCTCAATGCCTGCTTCGTAGATGTCGGATACAGTAAGGATGCTTTCCTGCATTACCTAGATCTAGGCCCGCAGTTCGCTTCCATCAATGCCTTTGCCCGAAAAGCTGTGGCCGGTGAGCAGCGCACTGCAGACCTTATGGGCTTCCAGATGCAGCCCGACATCAAGAAGGAAGGGAAAATCAAAGACGTGATTGGACAAGGCCACGTAATCCCGGTGCAAGTGGCCAAAGAGCCTATTTCACAGAAAGGACCGCGCCTGACTTCAGAGGTCACCATAGCCGGTCGTTACCTGGTGCTGGTCCCGTTTTCAAACAAAATCTCCTTGTCGGGCCGCATCACCGACGACGATGAACGCGACCGTTTGCGCAAACTCATCAGCAGCATTCGTCCTCAGAACATGGGCGTAATCATCCGCACTCAAGCTGAAGGTACCAGTGTATCGGAACTCGACCAGGATTTGCAAGACCTCGTAAAGCGCTGGGAAGAGCTGCACAAGAATATGCGCAATTCGAGGGCGCCGCAGCGAGTGCTTGGCGAAATCAACAAGACAACTTCGATTCTGCGTGATATTCTCAACGACAACTTCACAGCCATTCACGTCAATGACGATGCAGTCGCTGCCGAAGTGAAAGCTTTCCTGAAGACTTTCAATCACCAAGAAAGCATCGTGAAAATGCATCGCAGCACCGACCTGTTCGATGCGTTCAGCATTCACCGACAAATCAAGCAATGTTTTGGCAAGCAAGTCAACCTAAAGAGTGGCGCCTATCTTATCGTAGAGCACACTGAAGCCATGCACGTGATTGACGTGAACAGCGGTAATCGTAAAAATGCCACGGTCGTTAATCAAGAAGAAAATGCACTTCAAACCAACGTTGAGTGCGCCCGAGAAATAGCCCGTCTGCTGCGCCTGCGCGATATGGGTGGTATTATCTGCATCGACTTCATCGACATGCAGAACAAAGACAATCAGCGCAAACTCAGCGACGTGCTGCGCGATGCGATGAAAGAAGACAAGGCCAAACACAATGTGCTTCCGCCAAGTCGCTTCGGTGTAGTAGAAATCACGCGCGAGCGTGTGAAGCCGGTCACCAAGGTTGTCACAACCGAAAAGTGCCCAAGTTGCGATGGTAAAGGGACCATCCAATCTTCACTGCTCTTCACCGAAGAAATCGAAAACAACATTCGTTTCCTCTCCGAAGAAGGCACACACAAACAACTTCGATTGGCCGTACACCCGATGGTAGAAGCCTATATGAATCGGGGTTTCTTCTCCAACATCACCAAGACCTGGAGCAAGAAATACAAAATCAAATTGCGCGTAGAGCCCTCCACCAGCGCAGCGTTGCTGGAGTATCACATCTTTGATAAGGACGGGGAAGAAGTCAACCTGTAAATTAAAGGCACTATTCACTATTTACTTGGAGCGAATAGTGAAT
>JAIYBR010000073.1 GCA_027488435.1 Flavobacteriales bacterium | reverse complement strand
CAGAATTCCATGATGTTAACACCTTTGGAACCGAGAGCAGGGCCTACAGGGGGCGAGGGGTTTGCAGCACCACCTTTGATTTGCAGCTTGACGAATCCAGCTACTTCTTTCGCCATTTTACTTTGTGTTTATTTGGTTTGTGCGTGGCTTGCAAGGGGAAGCGAATCGTAACATCTGTTTAAATTCAATGCGCACCACACGCGTCTTAATTCTATTCTAGTGGCGAGTGGCGAATGGCGAGTGTCGAATTACTCGACACTCGTCACTAGCCATTCGTCATTACTCTTTTTCCACCTGCATGTAGCCAAGCTCCACAGGTGTTTTGCGGCCGAAGATTTTCACCATCACTTTCAACTTCTTCTTTTCTTCGTTGATCTCTTCGATTACTCCGCCAAAATTGTTGAACGGACCATCGATAACTTTAACATTCTCACCCACAACGAATGGAATGTTGAGCTCTTCTCCGCTCTCTGCCAACTCATCCACTTTACCCAAAATTCGGTTTACTTCTGAAAGACGAAGTGGGATTGGTTCTCCTTTCTTTTCAGCACCCAAGAAGCCAATCACGTTTGTGATATTCTTGATGATGTGAGGAATTTCACCGATGAGAGCAGCTTCGATGAGCACATAACCGGGCAGGTAGCTGCGCTCTTTGCTCACTTTCTTACCGTTGCGGATTTGGAAAACCTTTTCAGTAGGAATCAATACCTGGGCTACATAATCCTGCATCCCGCGAGCTTTGATTTCGCTCTCGATGTATTCCTTTACTTTCTTTTCCTTACCGCTGATGGCACGTACTACGTACCATTTTTTTTCGATATCGCTCATGTCGATTGGTTCCTAATAGGATGGGTTCAAATAAAAATCACGTGAGGAAGGCATACAGGAAGCCAACCAATCCTTTCCATGTAGAAGCAGCATCACCGCTCACACCGAAAATGAAATCCATGGCAAAAATGCACACGGTGAGGATGAGCGTGGTAACGAATACCAGCACAGTGCTTTCCTGAAGTTCAGCCCAGGTAGGCCAGGTCACTTTGTGAACTAATTCGTTGTATGACTCTTCCAAATATGTTTTTATTCCAGCCATATTGTTGTCGTTTTTCCGAATCGCTTCGGGGTTTACTTTTTTGCACGGGCACCAGGACTCGAACCTAGATCAACGGTTTTGGAGACCGCTATTCTGCCATTGAACTATGCCCGTATCGAGGGGCGAAGGGCGAAGGACGAGGGACGACGAAGTAAGCAAACCAAACAAGGACTACTTTTTCACCACCTCACTATCTCACTTCTTCACAACTCTAGTGTTAACTGAAAAATCAGCGCTTATGGCACATGTCTTTCAATCAAAGGATAAAGCTCTTTTGCCAATCCTGTTTTAAACGTGAAAGTGAAGGCGATATCTTTTGACGGATATCGCCTTCACTATATGTTTCACTCGCGAGTGATTACGCGATGATGTCAGTAACCTGACCTGCACCAACAGTACGGCCACCTTCACGAATCGCGAAGCGAAGACCTTTGTCCATTGCGATAGGAGCAATCAAATTAACTTCGATTGATACGTTATCGCCTGGAAGTACCATTTCGCGACCGGCTTCGAGGTTGATCTCTCCGGTTACGTCAGTTGTACGGAAGTAGAACTGAGGACGGTATTTGTTGTGGAAAGGAGTGTGACGACCACCTTCTTCTTTCTTCAATACGTAGATCTCAGCCTTGAACTTCATGTGAGGTAGGATAGAACCTGGCTTGCAGATTACCATACCACGACGGATGTCGCTCTTTTCAATACCACGGAGGAGAAGACCAACGTTATCACCGGCTTCACCACGGTCAAGAATTTTGCGGAACATTTCAACACCGGTAACGGTAGACTTCAATTTAGCTTCGTTGAAACCAATGATATCTACTTCTTCACCTGAGTTAATTACACCACGCTCGATACGACCTGTAGCAACTGTACCACGACCAGTAATCGTGAACACGTCTTCTACCGACATCAAGAAAGGCTTTTCAACTTCACGGGGAGGAATTGGAATCCAAGTATCTACTGCAGCCATCAATTCCATGATTTTTTCAACCCACTTGGCATCACCATTCAAACCACCCAAAGCAGAACCGCGGATGATAGGAGTGTTGTCACCATCGTATTCGTAGAAGCTCAAAAGCTCACGGATTTCCATTTCAACGAGGTCGAGAAGCTCAGTATCGTCAACCATGTCCACTTTGTTCATGAACACAACGATACGTGGAACACCCACCTGGCGACCCAACAGGATGTGCTCACGAGTTTGTGGCATTGGTCCGTCGGTTGCAGCTACCACGAGGATAGCACCGTCCATTTGAGCAGCACCAGTTACCATGTTCTTTACATAGTCGGCGTGACCTGGACAGTCAACGTGAGCGTAGTGACGATTTGCAGTCGCGTACTCTACGTGAGCAGTGTTAATGGTGATACCACGCTCTTTCTCTTCAGGAGCGTTGTCGATAGACGCGAAGTCTCTATTTTCAGAAAGACCAGCCGCAGCCAAAACTGTTGTGATGGCAGCAGTCAGAGTGGTCTTTCCGTGGTCAACGTGACCAATTGTTCCAATGTTCACGTGTGGTTTGGAACGATCAAAATTCTCTTTAGCCATTGGCGATTGTTTTTGTTGTTATTTTATCTAGATAAATTAAAAAAAAATACGTAGTTGGGGTCGAAAGGACTGAAATACCTGATTTTACATAAAGTTGAGGTGCAAGAAACCGATGAGCCGTTGACGGGAATTGAACCCGTGACCTCTTCCTTACCAAGGAAGTGCTCTACCCCTGAGCTACAACGGCTTGAAGAACACTGCTTCGGTTTGGAACACTGTGGAGCGGGAGACGAGGCTCGAACTCGCGACATTTAGCTTGGAAGGCTAATGCTCTACCAACTGAGCTACTCCCGCATTGTACCGTTGTCGATTGGGTTTCGATTTCCGGGGAATTTCGTGGGGAGTGGTGGATTCGAACCACCGAAGTCGTAAGACAACAGATTTACAGTCTGTCCCATTTGGCCACTCTGGTAACTCCCCTGATCTCTTGCTGCGTGGGCCACATGTTAAATGGAGCCGGTGGAGGGATTCGAACCCCCGACCAGCTGATTACAAATCAGCTGCTCTGGCCAGCTGAGCTACACCGGCAGAAAAATCAGGTATTTCAAAGAACTTTCGACGTGTTTAATCGTCGCCTGTCATTTTTAACAGGGGCGCAAATGTAGTGAGATTTTCGAATGCAGCAAATGTCGATGCGATTTTTTTTTCGAAATATCAACAAAAGTCGATCGACTTAAAGATTGCAACTAATCTGCGAAGGTATTAGACTACTTTCGCCGCCTTCGTCTTTAGCGCATTGTGCACTGGATTCAGAATGCAGCTGAGACCTCATAATTATATTCTCTCACATGCAAATTTCTTCAGAAAAAGTAGTTGCTATCCACTACACACTCAAGGATAACACAGGTCAGACGCTCGACAGTAGCGAAGGAAAACAACCACTCTATTATCTGCACGGCTTCGGTAATCTCATACCGGGAATGGAGGAGGGCCTCGAGGGCAAACAAACAGGAGATGCGTTTCAAGTTACGATCGCTCCTGAAAAAGGATATGGGTTGCGCAATGAAGATTATGTGCAACAGGTTCCCGTAGATGCTTTCGGTGGTACCATTCCACAAGTGGGCATGCAGTTTCAAGCGGGTAATGACGAAGGTCGTTACATTGTTACCGTGGCCGCGGTAGATGGTGACTTAGTTACCGTTGACGCGAACCATCCGCTAGCAGGTGTTGAGCTCCATTTTAGCGTCGAGGTGATCGAAGTGCGCGAGGCAACAGCCGATGAGATAGCCCATGGTCATGTGCATGGACCCGGTGGCGCTCACTAATAGCCTCGAGTAAATTTACGCTGGACGTTCGTTGTGCATGTTGCTTGAAGCCGCATAAAGGGCAACCGATAGAATTAGCAAGTTTGCAATGCCTAAACCGCCTTCGTCGAATATACGTTGAAGGTGAGTCCCGACTATATCTGGGCTATTGAGCGCAAATGGTATAAATGCCAGGGCTAGTACCACAAGACT